>NZ_JANURX010000018.1:0-26038 GCF_030250085.1 Campylobacter felis | reverse complement strand
CCCCCCCCCCCCCCCCCGTGAGAGTTTGGTTGAAATTTCTGCATTATTAAACCTTTTATAAATGAGATAAAATTTATCTGCAATTATAAAGAAAAATTAATGAAAAGTAAAGAGAAATTCGAAAAATTGTTTTTTTTGTAAAATATGGAAAAATGGGAGTTGAAATGTGAAGTTGTCAATAACTTCACACATCTAAATGCTTAACATCTTTTGCGTGGGCTTGGATATAATCACGCCTTGGCTCAACCTCATCACCCATAAAAAGATTAAAGGTATCATTTGTACGCTGGGCATCTTCAATAGTAATTTTTAAAAGTCTTCTTATGCTAGGATCCATAGTCGTTTCCCAAAGTTGTTCAGGGTTCATCTCGCCTAAGCCTTTGTAGCGTTGTATGTAAGCACCTTTTTTGGCATTTTTCTCTACCTCATCAAGAATGTCTAAAATATCTCTTTCAAAATTTAGCTCTCGTTCTTTAATTTTAGTGGAAAAGGCAGTGTTAATATAAAAGAAAAAAGACAAGAAGCTTTGAAAACACTACTCTTTTTACCATAGCAAGAAAAATCGCAAACGAGAATCATTTAAAAATCAAAATATAGTAAGCATTTTACAAAATAATCAAAGTAATTTAGAATTTTTGTATAGTATATGTTTTGATTTAGGAAGTGGAGAAAATGTATATAAAATGCAAATCTCACAAACCAAAAAATGATAATGAAGCTTTTAAAAAGCACAAGCGAAACTCAATGAGCTTCAAAAAGGTGGATTAAATGGAAGATGTGAGCTTATTGGGCGTGAAATAAGAGCAGGTGGAAAACTTAAGATTAAAGATATTAATATGGATCATTATGAATTTAGTATTAAAAGTGTGAATCATAGTTTTAATGACCAAGCTTATATAATTAGTGTGGAGTTTGAGAGTTGATTTTTTTACAAATTGATGCTGTTCTAAACATCATATATAAACCATTCATTCCTAATCCTATTTTTGTATGTTGTTTTTTATTAGATTCTTCTGATTTCATATGATTGCCTTTAAGTTCAGATACAGCCATTTGTAGAGCTTTTTTATGAAATGCATCCTCTAATTTTACACTTTCAATTTCTAACAATTTTAACATACATATAATGGAAGTTGATATTGATAAAATAGCAAGTTCTTTTTGTTCAATATAAAGAGCATCGGCCAGTAAATATCCATACTATGCTAAAATTTTATAAGGACAAACATCTTCTACTACAAGTTCGTAAGCAATAGCATAATCAATATACTGTTCTAAAATTTCATTTATAATTTTTTCTTCAAATTCTTTTGTAAGCGAAACTTGATCTTTAGATTGCTTTTCATAGCTTTTAGCAAAAGTTTTTTGAAAAAACAAAATGAGAGAATGCATCTTTGTGGCATCAAAATGCAAAAAGGTTGAGCGATTTTAGACATTCTTATATTCTCTCACAAGTGATATAGCTTGATTGCTAGTATTTTCTACTACTTCTTTTATAATAGTGTCATCTTTTAAACTTGCAAGAAATTTTGCAATTTCTTTACTACTACCATTATGCGGTCTTTCATTTTCATTCTTAGTAAATACTACTTTTTGATTTTTTATTCTCTCATTTAATTTATTTTCAAAAATTCTTTTAATATCCTCTGCAGTCATCATTCATCTCCTTGTTTTATCATACATCTGTATAATATATAATAATATATTAAATTTAGTAAAAATTAAAGAAAAATTAAAATAAACTTGGTTCTAAATTTTCTCTTAGTTCTTTAGTGATTAAATACACCGCATTTAAACTTAAATCGTATTTTTAGCACATTTATTACTTGCATTTTTTGTGGTTAAACCCTCTTTTATAAGCGTTTAAAAATCTTGTTTTAATTCTTCATCTCTAAGCAGAGTTTTATAGCTTGGTATGTAAATATTTGCACCGCCAAATTCTTTAAAATTTCTCTCTTATCATTGTTTTTACAAAATCAATAAAATATTCAAAGTATTCATTATTGCTAAGCAATGTTAGTCCTATTTGAGTGTTTTTACAAATTATAGCAAAAAGTCAATTTTTTTCATTGATACTTATTTTTCTAAATTTTTAAGCCCTAAAATGACTTTATTAGCATCTTCTATACTTAAAACCAAAGGTGCAAAGGTCGTTTTTTAATAATATTATTAATAAACTCTCTTAAAGCCCACTGAGTAGGATTTTAGCATTTTTGCTCCAAATGGCTTGTATTATATTAAGTTGCTTTTTTGTAGCCCTCCCGCTTTTAGCGTTTTCTTTTTTTAAAATATCTTGTTTTTTTAAAAAAAATTCTCATCATAGCCCAAAGTTATAGCAAAGTCTCTAAGTTCATCTATGCTTAAATCCTTACTTGAAGCTTTGCCATATCTTTCATTTAAAACCCAGCGATAGCTTTCATCATCGCTTAAGTTAGCATCTTTTCTTAAAGTATGAATGATTTTAATTAAGTGCTTTTTTAAAGTGTTTTGAGTATTCATTTTTTAGCCTTTAAAATTTGCTCTAGTTTTGAAGTGAATTTATCAATATTTGCATTATAAAGCTTATTTTGATTTTTTGTATTCTAAATAGCTTTGCTCGTAATCTTTATTTATTTTAGTTTGGCTAGGAATTTGAGTTTTAATAACAGGGCTTATTTCAATTTTATTATCAAAAATGATTTTATCTTGGTTTTTAAACATATATTCAACTAGCTTATTATAAAACTCTCCTACATTAAGGGGTTTTCTTTGCTCATCACAAAGCTCTTTATTGGTATTGATAAAATAAAGATTATCTCCGCAATCAACATGCTTTAAAACAGGCTTTCCTAACTCATCATAAACAATGTTACCATCATAATATCTAAGTGCAAAAGAATATGAGAAATCTCCTTTTTTTGTTTGAAAAATAAAACGATTTGAAAATGAAATGAAAAGCCATTCTAAAAAAGACTCTATATTTTTGTACCTTAAGTTTAAATCAAGCTCTGCAAAGGCGCACACAAGAGAAAGTTTCTCATAACTTGTGCCAACAAATTGTTTTTTTAGCATGGTTAAATCATAGTATTTTTTAAAGCCTAGTATATCTTTTGGTGTTTTAGCTTTAAAATAAAGTTTTTCTATGGCCACAGCTTGAACTTCGCTAATACCAAAAAGCTCTTTTAGCACCTCTTTTGCATTATCCATTAAAACTCCTCTTCTAGCCAAGAAGCTAAAGCTTTTTGCTTATCTTTATTTTTGTATTTGTTCGCTAACTTTGGAAGCCAAGTTGAATTAAGCGCTCTTTTCCAACATTTTAAAGGCTTTTTATTAGCCACCTTCCATCGTCTTGCTTATAGTAATTTATAAAGCTATCTGCTATAAAATAAGGGATAGAGCAAGAGTTTTTAGCATTAAACTCATCAATGGCTTTAATTAAATCTTCTTTGCTTGGAGGGTTAAATTTCATAACTCATCCCCAAATAAGCTTAATTCTTTGTCGTTGCTGTCTTTATTGTCAGCTTTTAAACTTTTCCAAACAAAAGTGCGACCATTCTCTCCGCCAAGCTCACTTTCCCAAAAAACACCTTTAAATTTCTCTAAAGTATTCCTTGAAAAATTATCACTCCTACTTACATCAAGAGCCGATAAAATCTCACTTGTGCTTAGGCTTTTTTCGTTTAAAAGCTTTAAAACTTTATCTATAAAAGCTTCTTCTTTATCGCTGATTTTAGCGTTTTGCAAGTCGGTGTTTTTAATATTTAGAGTTTTTGTATTGATAAAAAAGGCTTGATCTTTAATTCCTGCTCTTTCTTTTTGCACA
Organism: Campylobacter felis; assembly: GCF_030250085.1. Taxonomy (NCBI): domain Bacteria; kingdom Pseudomonadati; phylum Campylobacterota; class Epsilonproteobacteria; order Campylobacterales; family Campylobacteraceae; genus Campylobacter; species Campylobacter felis. The sequence goes on along the minus strand of NZ_JANURX010000018.1, from coordinate 22,236 downwards.
CTAAGCAATACTTCAAAGCCTTGTTCTAAGTTAGCCACTTTTTGTAAAAAATACATGCAATCGCTTGAGTTTCTAATATGATTTAAGTCTTTAAAAGCTCTACCATCTTTTGTAGAATGGTGCAAAGCCATAATGGTTGCCCCACATTCTCTTAAATTCATGAGTAAAGACATTAAAGACATCATTTTAGTATCATTATCAATATCTGCAAAATTGCGTAAAGAATCAAGTACAAATAAAACCCCTTCATAGCTTCCTGCTACGCCTTTGCCTTCAATCATTTCTAAAAGCTCATAAGCTGAAGTTTTTAAGCTTGATCTGTGAATATAAGTGAATTTGCTTTCATTTAAAATAAGTTCACCAAAACCTCTTTCATTTAAAACATTTAAAGGATTATCCATGTCAGCATAAACGATGCTTTTAACCCTTGCATCTTTGCAAAGTGTTTTAGAAATGGCGGCACTTAAATAACTTTTTCCACTGCCACCATTTGCATAAATAGTAGTTATTGCTTTTTAACTAAAATTAGGGATTAAAAACTCTAATTTCTCGTTTAAATCTTTATTTTTTAACTTAAACTCATTTAAAAAATCCAAATTCATCTTTTTTCCTTGCCAAAACTTAATCAAGCCCATTAAAAAACGAGCTTTGTTAAATTTTTAGTTTTGAATTTCTAAGCTTTCAATCTTTGGCTCTATTCTAAAATTATCTTTTACCACTCTTTTAAGACCATAGCTTTTTAAAGCTTTGATTAAATTGTCAAATTTTTCTTTCACTCTTGGTAAAGAAACGCTTTTACTTAGACGGTAACCAATCTTGCCAAAGGTAAATTCTTTACTTCTTTTTTCTGCAAACTCGTATTTATTATTTTCACAAAAGGTTGTAATGCACTGCTCTATGTATTTAAGTTCATCACTTAAAACCTTAATCTCTCCTGCACGAGCTTCTTTAATCTCATTGTAAGCTAAAGTCACCTCGCCATTAATCTTTTCTATTTTTACACTAAGCTCTGCCACTTTTTTAAATGCAAGATTGACATCTTCTAAATTATTTATTTGCATCTATTCTCCTTTTAAATTTGTTAATTTGATAATCCCAAAGAACCACGCCATATCTTAAAAGCATTGCGTGTTTAGTTCTTTTCTTGATTATCCTTAAACCTTTTTTCACGCAGTGTCGCGGAGGTGGGTTAAGGGAGCGTAGCTCCTTATCGCAAAAGGTGGCTTTGCCACATTGCGAAGTCAAACTTGCTGGGCTATGCTAATAGCCTAAGCTTTTCTTTGACTTTCTCTTACTGCTAAAGCTTTATAAGGAGAAGCGATATAAACTATTGCCATGAATTTTCCTTTCTAATAATTTTAGGGTTTTACCCTTTTTAAGTTTTTGCAAAAAAGACTTAAAAAGAAAAAACACAATTAAAGTGCTTTAATTTAAGCACTTTGTAAATCTTGTTTAATATTAAGTTTAGTAAAGGCGGCAGTCTCATCTTTTTAAGAACTTCTTTAATGGCTTTAACTTCACTTTCATAGCCTTTTTTAACATTTTAAAGCTTTCTTTGCTAAGCTTAGTTATACTTTCATCAAGAGCTAGACAAAGGAAGTTTCCGCTTAAATCATAAATGAAAAGTTCTTTGACATTGTCGATATTTTGCACACATTTAACCCTTGTGCCTACGCTTGGCATTAAAGCACTTTTATAAACTCTACCTTCAAAGTTAATGCCTTTTTTACGGCGAACTTTGCTTATGTTCCATTTAATCACTTCAGCTTCCAAAAGCTCACAAGCTTCGCTGAAGGTAAGAAGTAATTTTTGATTAGTTTTTTTAGCAAAGCCGTATTCATCTTTAGCTTTTCTTTCTTTCTTAGGAGTTTTTGTTCTATCATTTCTCTTTTAGCAAGATTATTACCAATATATCCATGCATTTTAGAAATTCCTGCATGTTGAAGTGTCCCAAAGCGTCTTTCAACTAAAGCTTTTTGCTCTCCTGCATAAGCAATAGCTGCATCATAGCTTATATTAAGCCCATCAAGTAAGCTTTGAAAATCTTTAGAAAGATAATCTTTTCCATTATCTCCTTTTATCATATCAGATTTTCCAAACTTATCTATAGCTTTCCATAAAAGTCTAGTTAGGCTTAAAGAATTTGATTTACTTGCTAAAGTAGCCACACCCACACCACTAAAGACATCAACGATACTTAAGATGTGAGGGCGGAAAGGTTCTAATGCAATATCATCTCTAACTATAAAATCAGCTGGGGAGCTATCTATTTGCCAATACATGTTTTTCATGTCATAAAGCTTTCTTTGATTACCTTGTGCTGGTAAAAACTTACTTTTTGCTTTATCTAAACCTTGAGTAATAATGTAATGTTCCAATGGTTTATCTTTGTAGTAGTTTTTAATAAAGTTTTGTAAGGTTTTTACACTAAAAAGTGGTTTTACCTATCCTAAATCAAATCCTATAAGGTCATATTTTTCTTTAGTAGTTGTCTCCTTATGAATTTGCCACCAAAGTTCAGTGAAATTAAATCCACCTGATGCAAAGATGCGGTATTCTCTTAAAGAATATTCTTGCATCCAAGTGCTAAGTTTTGTTTTATTTTTGCGGTAAAAACCTTTTGTATCGACAAGACCTAGAATGCCATTTTCTTTATATGCTTTGCGAATTCTAAAAATTTCCATTTTAGAAACTCCACATATCTCCAAAGCCCTCTTTTATTTCAATCCACCTTCAATATATTTTTCTACTTGTTTAAGTAATTTTATTTTGTTTTTTACATCTTCTTTAAGCCCATCGCTTAAATTTTCAAATTTTAAATTTAAAACAGCCAAATCATCATTTATTTTTGGCTCTGTTAAATTTAAATTTTTCTTTTCAATAATGCAATTTGTATTATTTTCACTTATAAAGTTTTTGTGAAAAGATCAAAAACAACCTTTATTTTTGATTAGAGATAACAAAAATTATTTACCCATTATTATAAAAGAAGATGAAGAAATAAAAATCATAGGCAGAGTTGTTGAAACTTATGATTTAAGCTATAGGAAATTATAATTTATAACAAAATGTATTTAAGTTTAAAGTTTAGGGAAAGATAAAATTACGCCAAAAAGTGTATTTTTATCTTTCCGCCAACAAATGCCACAGAAAAGAAAGAAACTAAAGAAAAAAGCGGATAAAATAACAATAAAATTACAGATAAAGCCCTAAATAAAAGTGATGAGTTAATTGATAGAGCTACTGATAAATTTTTAAACAAGCTTTTTAATTAATCTTGCCTACGATTGAAGGCAAAATTTTGTAAGCTTCATTTTTTAACAAGATAAAATGTGGTATTGTCATCGGCGATTTCTTCTTGATATTTGTCTTTGACAAATTTATTCATAAGCTTTCTAAAGCTTGGGCAACCGTAATTTTGTGGATTAAAATCAGGATATTTGCGTTTCATCATTAAAGAAATTTGGGCATATTCAGCACGATTTTTCTCCTCAATCAATTGATTGATAATAGCAAAAAGCTCTTTGATGACTTTGTCGCTTTTTTCTTCTTTTTTGTCTAAATAGTGAAAAGCGCTAAAGGCATTAATATAAAATTTGTTCGCTTTATTTTCTCCCATACCTATAACTTGCTTTTTGCTCTCTCTTAGTTTTTGTGTTAGGGGGATATAGTCGCTATCGCTTGAAACTATGATGAAAATTTCAACATCTTTTTCATAAAATATACTCATCGCATCTGTCATTAAGTGCATATCACTTGAATTTTTGCGGTTAAATTTGAAATTTTGTATCGCAATGATAGAATGTTCGGCGATTTCATCTTTCCAGCCACTTAGTGCTGGACTTCTCCAATCTGCGTAAATCCTTTTAATGATAAGTTCTTCATAACTTGAAGCAATATTAAAAATATCTTTGGCATATTTAAAGCTAATATTTTCCGCATCGATGAAAATGGCTACATTTTTATTTTCCATTGTTTTTCCTTTTGAAACTCCCCCTTAATTTAGGAGGAGGAATTTTTAATTATTTTTTAGGCGGGTTATTGCCGCCACCACTTGGATTACCAGTAGTGCTTGGACCATTAGGTGGTCTTGGATTGCTTTTTGGCATTTTATTGTCCTCCTTTCTATCAAAATGCCAGATCTTAACAAAAAAAACAATTTGTCAATACATATACTCTTTATTGTAAAAAAGCATTTAAAAATAGAGGAATAAAAAATAAGAGAAAAAAGGGGAGAATAAACTCCCCCAAATTTACGCAGGATAAACGGAGACTTTTTTTCTATCTTTGTCTTTTCTTTCAAATTTGACAAAGCCGTCAATTAAAGCGAAAATGGTATGATCTTTACCTATGCCTACATTATTTCCAGCGTGAGTTGCTGTGCCTCTTTGGCGGATGATGATATTTCCCGCACGGACAAATTCGCCACCAAATTTTTTCACACCCAAACGGCGACCTATGGAGTCGCGGTTATTTTGCGTTGAGCCTTGACCTTTCTTGTGTGCCATTTTTACTCCTTAAGCTTTGATTTCTTTAACTTTGACGCGTGTGAAAGACCTTCTAAAACCTTTTTTAAGCTTAGAATCTTTTCTGCGTCTTTTTTTATAAATCACGACTTTTTTATCCCTGCCGTGATTAATCACTTCTAAAATGACCTTTGCACCCGCTACAAAAGGCGCACCTACCTTTAATTCCTTATCATTGATCGCAAGCACTTCGCTCACTTCAATGCTAGATTTCTCTTCAGCTTCAAAGCGGTCTAATTTAAGCTCATCGCCTACGCTAAGCTTATACTGCTTTCCGCTGTGTTTGATAATAGCATACATTGCTCTTCCTTTAAAATGGTAGTCCTACAAAGCACCAAAAATTTGGATTTAAAAGCTCTAGTAGTTATAAAAGGGCTTATTATATAAAAATTAGCTTTAAATTTTATTAAAAGCCAAGATTTACGCCACCTCCTTCTTCGACCTTATAATTTGCATCGCGTCCTATTGTATAGCCATTTCCGCTTCCACTATTGCTTAAGGGACGACATATATCGCCCACTTTAACGCTACCCTCTGTGATTTTCGCGTAAGAGAGTTTGGGCGTGGAGCGTGTTACTTCTATGCTACCACTTTTTGTTTCTATTCTGCCTGTGGTTTCTTTTGTGTAAGAATCTTTGATAGCTTTGCCTAAAGAAAAGCACTCATAAACATCGCCTTGATTTAAGCTTTGTGAAAAAATGATTTCACCATTTTCCACACCAGCTACTTTTAAGGGATAAATGGCATTTAAAATATCATTAGAAATTTGACGGGCAATTTGACCTAAAACCTGCTCGTTTGTGCTTAAACTATCATCTTTAAGAGCCACTTTCGTTGAGAGTGTGTTGGCGAATTTGATTTGCCTTGTTGCAAATAAAAGCACACGGTAATCTATCACAACTTCCGCTTCCATTTTGCTTTTTCCTATAAGATTACTCGTTTTTTGTTTTCCATCAAGTGCAGAAATTGAAAAAAGTAAAATATAATCTGTCCCTAGCACATTTTTAAGTTTGTAAATTTCGTCTTTTGCTGCGTTGCCACTTTGGATTAAAGCTTTTTCCATTTCATAGTAGCCATTTGAATCTCTATCTAAGACATTAAATTTCCTACTTTGAAGTAAATTTGTGATGATTTTTTGTTGTAAAGCAGCACCAATTCCTCTTTTTGTGGGGTCTGGTGTGGAGTCAAAGACGCTGATGCTTCTACGATTATCCGCACTTAGTCCGGGAGCTTGATATTTCTTAGTTGTTGTAGTTTTGAAAATCGTAACATTAGCCATATATTTGCCATTTTCATCTTGCTCGATGCTATTGATCTCATAGCTATCCACTCTGCCCTTAGTCGCTTTTGAAATTTGCTCACTATAATGATCTTGTATAGTCGTATCTAAGCCATTTGAAAAAACGCTTGAGTTAGACTTTCTAAGGGAATTTATATTAACTCCGCCCATTTTACCGACTGCTTCAATAATGGCATTATTAATCGCCTCTTCTCTTGTTAAGCCCACTCCCTCACCTGTGCTTGATTTGGTGTTAGTTGAAGTTACTACTTTCGCATTAAGGCTTAAGCTTAAAAATAAGCTTAAGAAAAGAATTTTAATGACTTTCATCACTCACTCCTTAAAAATCATCTATGCTATTGACAATATTAGAGCTTCTTTGCACCTTTTCTCCGCTTGATTTAGAATTTGTGCCTTGAGAATTTGGTTTTTGCTGAAGCATTTCGTTGGTATTTTTAAGATTAGCGAAAGAATAAGCTCTCACAACGCCCATATGCTCCACGCCATTTTCTGCCGTGAAACTCCAGCGTTTTAAAGTGCGAATTCCGCGAATTTTACCGCTTGATTTGGTTTTGACTTGTTGATTGATTTTATCAATCACATTTGCCATTGTGCTTTCTATTTCCTCCGTGCTACCATCATTAACGCTAACGCTTTGTTTAATGCTTTGCTCAAAGCTATCTCCTGTAGTTTGTTCATCTTTTAAGCTTACATTAAGATTTATAAATTCAATAATCGCCGCATCGGCTTGATTTAATGCACTTTCTTTAGAGGCACTCTCTAAGCGATTTGTAATTCTTGCATCGTTTGCATTTGGCACAAATCCCCAATGCCCGTAGCTTAAAATCACAGGCGAACCATTTTCATCATAAACAAGGCGAATTCCATACTCATTTACAAAGCCTGCGTTTTCTTTAGGTAAATATTCCATTATATTTTTACCCTTACCTTTAATAAGACTTTCTCTACCAAGTGCCATATCGCGAGCAATTTGACGCATTTTATTGGAGATGACAGCTACAACACCTATGCGGTAAGCACCATTTTTATGTGTGATGACGCTTTGCACAGGGACTAAGCCACTCATTTGTCCTACGGCATTGACTATGGTTTTACTTAAAAATTCATCTTTAAGTAAGGTTTTTTTACGCTCTTCACTCAAGCCCTCCGCATTAATCCCCAGATCTTGCAAGGCAGTATCAAGCTTCGCACCCACTAATTGCGTTAATTTGTCAAAAATTTGCTCCATAGTCCCGCCTTTAGAAAGCTCTTCAAATTCTTTTGCATTGGTAGAATTGTCCGCATAGTATTTTGAAATTCTTTCTGTTGCACTTCTTCCAAAAGTATCTTTTATGAAATTTCTTTGTAAATTTAAAATCGCCCTTTGATAAGCCACCGATAAAGCCTTAGCAAATTCAGGGTCATTTTCTTTAAGTAAAACTTCTGCCTCTCCCGTATAGAAGGTCTTGCCGTCCTTTGTTTGAGAATATTCTATATTATATTTTTGTGCAAATTCATCAAAAAAGTCATCTAAGCTTTGAGGGCTAATGTCTTTTTGACTAGCGTCTGAAAGCTCATTTTGTAAATTAATGTCATTTTGTGAAATTTCTATGGGTTTTGCATATAAAAAACTTACGAGAATTAAAGAGTTAATTAATATTTTTTTCATTTTTTTCCTTTTTATAGTCATAAAAAAAGCCCAAGCTTCGTCGAAACTTGGGCGACTTGAGGTTTAAAAATTTACCAAGTTACACTTTTGCTTGAACCTGTTTTGTCTATCGTTTGCTCATCTTCCCAATATACAAGCCCTGAATTTAAGTCTGTAAGTCTTAGTAAGAAGAAGTATTCTACTTGAGTTTTACCATTGCTTAATTTGACATTATCTTGACGGATTTTACCTGCTAAAGAAAAGTCAGGAGAGACAAGTGTGCCTTTTTTAGCTATGGTGGTTTGATTAAACTCATCATTATCTCTAAGCTCTCTTACATCTTCGCTCATACTATCAAGTGCCCCACCAGCTGCTACGGCTGAAGTTAGCACAAATTTGCCCGATTTTCTTAAAGCGGTAGTAATTTTAGCGGTTAATTTTTCGGTGTCTATCCTTTGTGGAGTATCATTAATAACCCTACCAATGGCAATAACCTTTCTAGTTCCGGGCTTAATATTCGCAAAAGCTGGATCGCTAAGCATACTATTTATCATCGTTTCAGCTGCATTTTCAAAATCTTCTCTATCAAGTCCTAAAGTAAGCGCATCGCCCTTTTTGACTTGAGAGGCTTTGCCATCTGTGTAAGTGCTTTGCACACAACCCCCTAAAAATAAAGATCCTGCTAAAAATGCTGTTAAAATTTTTGTTTTTTTCATTGTTTTTCCTTTAATTTTTTGTTTTCATATCGATTCTAAAATCGACCGCTCTTTTATCAAAAGCAAGTTTTTTTAAAATCACCTCTTGACCTGCTGGAATTCTTATAAATTCATAGTCTTCTTTAACGGAATTTTTAAGCACAAAGCCGTCTTTGTCTAGCCAATTTACCTTATAAAACACATCTTTAGCAAAAGTGCTTTTTAGAATGAGTTCGACCTCTAAAAAGCCATTGTTATTAATGCGTTGTTTGATTTGTTTGACAAGGCTTTTAGGTAAATTTGAGCTTAAATTTGCGTTAGCAAATTCATTTGAATTTTGTTGCATAGGAGTGCAAGCGCATAAAAAAAGCACGGCAAAAAGTAAAATATATTTTTTCATCTTTTTAACCCTTATTTTTCAATCACTTGAACATTGACAGGTAGCACAGGCGAGAAGGAACGCACGATTACAAGAGCATTTTTTTTCTTGTCGAGCTTTGAGCTGAAAAGTTCTGCTCCTTGAGGATTTTTTACGCTAATTTCGCCTTTATTTTCTACCATAGCCACAGAAATTCTTTTTGGTAAGCCTCTCCAGCTTCTTACATCAGCTCTATTTGTCGTCGCTGTGGCAACAGAACTTGCTAAAGTGAGCCAACCGCCTGTGGAGTCGTTATTTGCTACCGCTAAATTTAATGTTGTTTTAAGAATTGTTTGTGCTAAAGCCTTGCTGATCATTGCCGGCATATTGATTTTAAATTCTGTTGCGACAATGTTATCTAAATCAACAAATTGAGAAGTTTTTGCTCCATTTGCTTCTATAAATTCAAAAGAGCCTTCTCTTTTTTTCAATGTTTGTAAGGCTACGCTTGTGCTAATGATTTTCTTATCGACCAAAAAAGGAAGTGTTAAAGTAAAGTCGTCCTTCATCACGCCAAAGCCATTTTCATAAACGACAAAAATGTATTTTTTCTTGCTTTTAGAGCTTTTGCTTGAGGCACTTTTGAAAAACTTGGCTTGTTTTACGATTTCGGCATTTTTAGAATTGATAGCAGCGACCTCTCTAAAAAGCCCTCCCGCCTTTCTAAAATCATTGTCCATAAAGAAAAATACAGAAGCCAAATAGGTTGCATAAGGATTAACGAAGTTTTTTGTTGTGTCAAAAGCCTCAAACAAATGCGCATATTCTTTATCAATAGCTTTAGCATTTTCGTTCATATTTTGTTTATAATTTGGATCTTCTTTGGCTTTTTTAAGCTCTTCTCTATTTTTTTCTATCTCTTTAGCAAAATATTCTTTAGCTTTGTCCTGCCTCATTAAGGCACGATTAAATTCCACTCTAGCATTTGCATAGTCATTAAGACTCATAAAATTCAAACCCTTATAAACATTAACCATAATTCTTTCATACAAAGAACCCTCATAATCGACTATGGTATCATTAATTAAAGTTGTTGCAACGACCTTAGCACCCTTTTTGCCGACATTTTGTAAATCCACATCGTATTTATAAGACTCTTCAGCCTTATCAAAAAAGACATTACTTTTATTAAAATCACCGCAATTTCTAGCGATTAAGCCTGCATTTAAGCCTGTGTAAATGACATCGTCATTTTGTTCTAATTTTTGTAAATTTGTAGCGAAAATTTCCTCGTTGCAATATTTGTTTATTAAAGCATTTTCAAAGGTCGCATTATTTTTGGCACCATTAGAACAAGCACTAAAAAGCAAAGCACCTATAAAAATTAAACCTAATTTGAAATTCATTAAAACTCCTTACTAAAATCAATGAGAAAATTATAGCAAAAAAATTTCCGCTCAAGCGGGAATTGAATTAAAATAGTGAAATAACTAAGAAGCCTAAAGCCACAGCAATCGCAATAGCCAAAACGCCCGGCAAAAAGAAGGCGTGGTTGAATATGAATTTTCCTATGCGCGTTGTACCCGTATCGTCCATCTGCACAGCACCCAGCAAAGTGGGGTAGGTGGGAAGCACAAAAAGCGCCGAAACCGCCGCAAAGCACGCCACAAGCATGTAAGAATTGCCCGGATTAGTCGCTGTAATCCCCAAAGCCGTGATGATAACGGGAGTGATTGCCTTCGCCGCTTGAGAATAAAGCAGCATGCTCGCAAAGAAAAAGGCTACCGCAAGCATGGCCGGAGTTTGTTTAACCCATTCTCCCGCCACATCTTTAATCGCTTGCTCATGCCCAGCCACGAAGGTATTTCCCAGCCAAGCCACGCCAAAAACGCACACGCAAGCCGTCATGCCGCTTTTAAATACACCGGTTTCTAAAATTTTTCCCGGCTCAACCTTGCAAAGCCAAGTGATCAAAGTCGCCGCCGCAAGTAAAAAACTCATAATCGCCGCATCTCTTTCCATAATCACAGGGTCAATCCAAGCGATATTTTTAGAAATCGCAGTCGCGTATAAAACCACAGTCAAAACGGTGATTAAGAAAATTCCCACAGAAAGCTTCGCACCCGGCTTATCTGTGCCGTGCAAAACCTCGCCCGCATCTTTAACAAGTCCAGCCTTTAAACGCTCTTGATACACCACATCTTTACTCAAATCAAGCGGAGTAATGAGGCTCACAATGAAGGCGGTCAGCATACAAGCGATGAAGGTTGTAGCCATCCAAATTCCTATCAAGGTAGGATAATTCCACCCAAAGCCCTCCAAAACACCACTCATATAAACCACAGCCGCGCTCACAGGGGAGGCAGTGATGCCAATTTGTGAAGAAACAACCATCAAAGATAGGGGCACTGAGGGCTTGATATTTTGCGATTTTGCCACATCAACAACAACGGGCATTAGGGAAAAGACCGCATTTCCCGTTCCAGCCAAAATAGTGAGCAACCACCCACAAGCGGGGGCTAGGTAGTTGATGAATTTAGGGTTTGCCCTTAAAAATTTTTCAACCACCCGCACCATATAATCCAAACCACCCGCCTGTTGCATCGCTGAAATCGCCGCAATAGCCGCGGCAATGATTAAAATGACGTCCCAAGGAATGCTTCCAGGCTTCATCCCCAAAACAAGCGATAAAATCACGACCCCAAGACCACCCGCATAGCCAATAGCTATGCCTCCCAGTCTGATCCCGATAAAAATCGCCCCAAACAGGACGATCAGCTGTAAAATAAGCATAATATCCATAGTTGTCCTTAAATTCTAGCTTGATTAAGCTTTGCGCTTTTCTTTCATTTGAGGGTTTAGCATATTTTCAGGCGCCAAAACCCTATCGATTTCTTCCTTAGAAAGATAGCCCCTCTCCAAACAAATATCTCCCACTGCCTTGCCCGTTTGCAGGGCTTCTTTCGCAATACTAGCGGACTTTTCATAGCCTAGGACAGGATTAAAGGCTGTAACGATACCGATGGAATTTAGCACGAGTTTTTTGCAGGCTTCAGGGTTAGCCTTCAAACCCTTTATGGCTTTATGGGTTAGGGTTTTCACGGCATTTTCAAGTAGGATGAGTGAGTTAAACAAAGCATAAGCAATGCCGGGCTCAAAAGCATTAAGTTCAAATTCACCTCTTTCAGAGCAAAGCATAATTGTAACATCGTTGCCAATAACTTCATAACAAGCCTCACCAACAACCTCACAAATTACAGGATTAACTTTACCTGGCATAATAGAACTTCCGGGCTGCATCGCGGGGAGGGTAATTTCACCTAATCCACATCTAGGACCTGAGTTCATAAGTCTTAAGTCATTTGCAATTTTAGAAAGTCTTACTGCGGCAGTTTTTAGACAACCGCTTACATAAACAAAGTCCGCTGTGTCTTGAGTTGCCGCGATTAAATCTTCAGCAGGAGTGAAATTGACGCCCGTGATGGACTGGAGATTTTTTTCTACGATGTTTTTGTAATCGGGATGGCAGTTAATTCCTGTTCCTATTGCAGTTGCACCTAGATTTAGAACAGCCATTGATTCTCTTGCACGAGTTAATTTTTCTATATCACTTTTAATATAGCCCGCAAAGGCGCCAAAAGTATTACCCAAAGTTGTAGGAACAGCGTCTTCAAGTTCAGTCCTACCCATTTTAATCATATCTTTATATTCTTTTGCTTTGATTTCAAGCTCGTTTTTAAGCTCTTCCATAGCCTTAAGTAAGTCGCCAAGCTTAGCGTGTGTAGCAACTTTAATAGAGCTTGGATAAGTGTCATTTGTAGATTGCCCTAAATTTGTATGGTCGTTTGGATGGAGATATTGATATTCGCCTTTTTTATGTCCCATACTCTCCAATGCGATATTTGTTAAAACTTCATTAACATTCATATTTGTGCTTGTGCCAGCACCGCCTTGAATCATATCGACAACAAACTGGTCTAAAAACTCACCTGCAATAAGTCTATCACAAGCCTTTGCAAGAGCGTCTGCCTTATCCGCATCCAAAACGCCCACTTCTTTATTTGCTAAAGCTGCAGCTTTTTTAACTTGCGCAAAAGCCTTAATGAAGAAAGGATAGTTCTTTAAGCTTCTTCCACTCATATGGAAATTTTCAAGCGCTCTAAAGGTCTGCACTCCATAATACACATCATCGGAAATTTCTAGCTCACCGATAAAATCGTGCTCTTTTCTTGTCCCCATTGTGAACCTTTCTAAATTTAGATTATCTTAGGCGAGGCCTGAGATTTAAAAAATTCTATCATTTAAAAAATAAACAAAAACTTAATGAGATTAATTTGGTTTTATTTAAAATTCCCTCTCATAGAATGCTAAAATAGACATATAAATTTAATTTTTATGGAAAAAACATGCGAGAAATCACCCTCAATCCTCAAAACATCAAAATCAACGCCGATTGGCGAGAATTTTTGAAAGAAGAATTTACAAAGCCCTATTTTTTGGGCATCAAAAAGCGCTACATTGAGGCTTTAGAACAGGGTAAGGTTATCTACCCACCGGCCAAGCTCACCTTCAACGCCTTCAATCTCACCCCCCTAAACAAGCTCAAAATTGTCCTTTTGGGTCAAGACCCCTACCACGCGCCGCATCAGGCTATGGGACTTAGTTTTTCCGTGCCAAGGGGCGTGAAAATTCCTCCAAGTCTTAGAAATATTTTTAAAGAATTAAATGCGGATTTAGGAGTTAAAATCCCTCAAAATGGTGATTTAAGTGCGTGGGCTAGGCAAGGCGTTTTGCTTTTAAATGCTATTTTTAGCGTAGAGGAGAATAAGCCTTTAAGCCATAGTTTATGGGGTTGGCAAGAATTTAGCGATAATATTATTAAAAAACTAAGTCTTAAAAAAGAGGGACTCATTTTCATTTTATGGGGTAAATTTGCACAGAGTAAAAAAAGCCTCATCGATACACGAAAGCATTTTATCCTAGAAGCGGCACACCCAAGCCCTCTTGCTAGGCAGGGTTTTTTAGGGTGCAGGCATTTTTCTAAAAGTAATGTTCTCTTAGAAAAACTAGGCAAAGAACCTATAAAATGGGACTTATAAGAACATTGCGATGAAAGTGCCGATGATGAAAATAATCAAACTCGCAGAAAAGTCAAGCTCTAAGCAAATAGGACAAAATAAAGTCGCTATAATAGGGATAGTGCCAAAAGAAGTGCCTATGATGAGTCCTATAAAAAAGCATAGCAAAAATAGCCAAAAATTTATTCCCCTCAACAAAAGGGATAACGGAATTTACAAGCTCCTCTACCACTCCACTTTGTTTTAAAACCTCGCCATAGCCAGCCGCTTAAACCCATCATCAAAGACTAAATCTACTTTTTTATAGCTAACTCCGCTAAAACGCCCCACTCCTTACGCGTCATTTGAATATTTTCATAATCCATATTTTCAATAGCTATTTCTTGATACTCTTTAGGCTTAGAATAAAAGATAAAAATAGAAGTTAAAAGACCAAAAAGCATACAAAAAGCCGCCAAGAACATCGTGCTTGTTACATCGCTCAAATTCACGGCTACGCCATTTTGATTTAAATTATCCACAAGTAAATTTTGAAAAATAAGTCCAAAACCTAGAGGCAAAACCATATAAGGCGTGGTAAGCCCAAAGGTCAAAGCACAAGCAACGCCCCTGCGGTCAATTTTAAGCTTATTGAAAAGCACGAGCAAAGGGGGGATTAAAATCGGCACAAAAGCCACGTGGATAGGCACTAAATTTTGTGAAAAACAAGCAATTATCGCCAAAGAAAGCACAAGTAAATATTTTTTATGCGAGATAAAATGGCTGACGATTTTAATCAAAAAAGCCGTTAAATTTGTCTTAGAAATCGCCGCCGCAATAGCCCCTAGTAAGATATAGCTAAGAGCTGTTTGTAAATTACCTTTCATACCATCAATGAGGGTATTCATAGTTTCAAGCATAGGCACTTGTGCGACAAGTCCGGCGATTAAAGCAGAAATTAGCACACTTAATAAGACATTAAAGCGAAGCAAACAAAGGATTATCATCACCAAAACACTGATATAATGGGATTTGTTAAAAGCATAGTTTTCCTTTAAATTTAAAAGAAGTATTTTAGAAAATCTTTCTTAGATTGATGTAAAAATAGCATAAAGTTCGTTTGCAAAATTTGCAATAGGTTTCAACTCTTTTAAATTTAGCGTAAGCTTAAGATTAACCTGATTGCCCGGATTCATCATCACAAGTTGTTTATCTTTGCCATTAACCTTAATGTATTCTTTTCTTAAAGTATGATTGTAGTGATAGTCTTGCTTTTTATTTATGATGTAATAACGCACACAATGCCCAAAAATAATGTAGTCATAATTGTATTTTGGATTAATTTTATCAAATCGAAAAGAATTATTTAATCCCCATTTTGTGGTTTTAATCAAAAAAGAACTTAGAGTGAATTTAGTCTTCACTCTCTTCAGTTTTTGTTTTTTTGACGACCTTCACTCTTTCAATAGAATTTCCATCCATTTTTTTCACTTCATAATAACAAAGCTCGTCCTCTATTCTATCGCCTATCACAGGCAAACGACCTAAAAGATTAAAGACATAACCCCCTATGGTAACTTGCTCTAAATCCTCATCATAAGTGATGAGTAAAAGCTCCTCGACTTTTTCTATATCACAACGCCCTTGAAATTCGTAAATATTATCGGCAAGTTTTTTATAATTATCTTCTTCGTGTTCGCTTTTAATCTCGCCGATAATCTCCTCCATAATATCTTCCATAGTCAAAAGTCCCGCCGTGCCGCCATATTCGTCAATCACTAAGGCTGTGTGCGAACGCTCCTTATTCATCATCACAAGCACTTTTGAAACGCTAAGATTTTCAGGCACTAAAATAAGCGGCTTGACAAAATTTTCCAAATTTTCACTTTTTGCATTTAGTTCATTTTGCACAATATCTCTTATATGCACCATACCCAAGATCGTATCCTTAGAGCCGTCTATATAAGGGAAACGCGTATGCTTATGCTCACAAATAATTTGCATATTTTCACTATAAGATTTTTGCTTGTTAAGACATATCATATCTTTTCTGGGCGTCATCACTTCCTTTGCAACCGTATCACTAAAATCAACAGCATTGCGAATAATCTCCGTTTCAAATTCATCTAAAACCCCGCCTTTTTGACTTTCACTTGCTATGATTTTAATCTCTTCTTCACTATGCGTTAGCTCGTGTTCTTTAGCAGGTTTAATGCCAAAAATTTTAAGCGTTAAAGTCGCCAAAATATCAAAAATTTTAATACAAGGTAAAAATAAAATCCAAAACCAGTGCAAAGGTCTAGCCACCCAAAGCACGGCTTTATCCGCTATGGCTATGGCTATACTTTTAGGCACAAGCTCCCCTAAAACGACATGCAAAAGGGTGATAATACTAAAAGCGATAACAAAAGCTATGGTGTGGATTAAAACAGCATTTAAACCCAAATTTAAAAGCGGAACTTCAAGCATTTTAGCAATGGCAGGTTCTCCTATCCAGCCAAGTGCGAGCGAGCTTAAGGTAATGCCAAGCTGACAAGCACTTAGATAAGTATCAAGCTTTGAAGTTACATCTAAAGCCTTTTTAGCATTAGGCTTTTTTTCTTTAACCATTTCTTCAAGCTTAGAACGGCGAACCTTAACAATGCTAAATTCAGACAAAACGAAAAAACCATTTAAAAAAACTAAAGCAAGTGCAACAAAAATCATAAAGATAGAATAGCTAGTATCAGTAGCGATTTGACTGGGGTCCAATGAAACTCCTTAGAAAATAAATGCGTCATTATACACAAAAACTACAATTTTCACAAAAATTATTAAACAAAAAAAGTTAAAATTGAGGCATTTTTTTAAAAGGATAAGTGATGATAAACACTAAAGAAGACTTTTTGCTTTTGGTAAAGCAAATCGAGCAAAAAGCAAACTACAAAAAGCCTTACGCCTTTGGCATAGCAAGGCTAGATAGAGGACAGCTTAATAAAAATAAAATCCTACAAGCCTCTTTTGCTCTCATTAATTACGAGCAAAATTATGCCTCAGCGGCTATTATGCTTGAGGCTTTTGCAAGGCGTGGCGTGGAGCTTGACTTTAGCAAAAGCGAATTTGTAGGGCTTTTAAAGCTTGAGGATATTGACTTTGCCCTTTCTTGCTTTAAGCCTTTTTTAGAAGAAGAGGGGCATAAAAATATAGACTTACTTAAAATCATTAAAGACAAATTCAAAGATGATGAATTCGCCTTCGTGTGCCTTTTTGATGATAAAGAGCCTTTAAGTGTGGAGAGCGTGTATCTTAAGCTTTATTTGCT
The DNA here is from genome assembly GCF_030250085.1 of Campylobacter felis. Lineage (NCBI taxonomy): Bacteria > Pseudomonadati > Campylobacterota > Epsilonproteobacteria > Campylobacterales > Campylobacteraceae > Campylobacter > Campylobacter felis. The sequence continues at coordinate 5,372 of NZ_JANURX010000018.1, read as the reverse complement.
TTCTTCTAAAAAAGTGCCTTTAAGAGGGCTTAATCTAAACGGTGCTTTTGGTTTGCTTCATAATGTCGCTTGGAGTGAGGATAAGCCTATCGAGCTTGAGTATTTAAGAGAAAATGAAATGCGTCTTAAAATGAGTAGGCAATATCCTAAAATCGATTTTGTCGATAAATTCCCTCGCTTTTTAGCTCACATTATCCCTGAAGATAATACACGCATTTTAGAGAGTTCTAAAGTGCGTATGGGTGCAGTTTTAGCTGCTGGCACGACTATAATGCCCGGCGCTTCTTATGTGAATTTTAACGCAGGCACAACGGGTGCTTGTATGGTCGAGGGGCGTATAAGCTCAAGTGCCATAGTGGGCGAGGGTAGCGACATAGGAGGCGGAGCGTCTATACTAGGCGTTTTAAGCGGCACAAGTGGTAATGCCATAAGCGTAGGTAAGGCTTGTCTTTTAGGTGCAAATTCTGTTACGGGCATACCTTTGGGGGATAATTGTATAATTGATGCTGGCATTGCGGTGCTTGAGGGGACGAAATTTTTACTCAAAGACAAAGAAGAGCTTCAAAAAGTCAATCTAGGCTTTGATTTTAATAAAGAAATTTATAAAGGCATAGAGCTTAAAAACCTTAACGCCCTGCATTTTAGACAAGATAGCATTAGTGGGGCGATGATAGTGGGTTTTAATAAAAAAGCCATCACACTCAACGCCGCCTTGCATTAAGGTAAGCTATGAAAACATATAAATTTGACACGAGGTGGATGCTTTCTCTTTTTTGGCACGGCTGTGGGAGCTGGGATTTTATATTTACCCATTAAAGCTGGGACTGGAGGTGTTTTACCCGTCATAGCGATGTGTTTTATCATTTTCCCTATGGTGTATCTTAGCCATAGAGCCTTGAGTCGTTTTGTCTCTCAGGCAAATGGAGCAGATAAGGACATCACGCACGCTGCGGAGGAGTATTTTGGTAGAAAAACGGCTTTATTTATCTCCGTGCTTTATTTTTTCGCGATTTTTCCTATATGCCTTGCGTATTGTGTGGGGATTAGTAATACCTTTGAAAGCTTTATTTATCATCAGTTTATGCCTTTAGCAAGTGAAAATATAGCCGAATTTATCCAAAGCATTTATAGCGTAAGCACAAGTGAAATGGCAAAATCATAGCCAACCTTACCCCATTTTATAGAGCTTTGCTTGTGTTTATTTTGGTAAGTTCGTTTATGCTAGTAATGCTTCTAAGCGAAGAACTTATCACAAAAATTTGCGAATGGCTTGTTTATCCTTTATGCTTGATTTTATTTTTATTTTTACTCTATCTTATCCCTCACTGGAATTTAGAAAGCTTTACGCAAATCCCTCATTTTAAAGAATTTATCACCATAGTTTGGCTTACCTTACCTGTTTTAGTTTTTTCCTTCAATCACTCCCCAGCCATTTCAACCTTTACTTTAAGCGTAAAAAGGCACTATAAAGAGCATAAAAGCATAGAAAAAGCTAATCAAATTCTTTTCAAAACCTCCATTATGCTACTTATTTTTGTGATGTTTTTTGTCTTTTCTTGTGTGCTTTCCTTAAGCGGTGAGGAATTTAGCGACGCTAGAGCGCAAAATATCCCCGTATTTTGCTAATAAGCTTGATAATCCTATCATCGCTTATGGTTTGGTGGCGTTTTTGGCGATTACAAGTTCATTTTTTGGGCATTATTTTGGTGCGAGAGAGGGTGCTTATGGTATAGCTGCAAAATGACAGGAATTTTAAATCCTAATCAAAAGCTCATCAAGCTCATTTGCGGAAGCGTGATGTATATCATTATGCTACTTGTAGGCTTTTATAATCCTAGCGTTTTAGATTTTATAGAAAAGCTTGGCGGTCCTATTATAGCGGCGATTTTATTTTTAATGCCTATGATTGCGATTTATAGCATTTCAAAACTTAAGAAATTTCAAAATAAGCCTTTAGATTTGTTTGTCTTTGCGACAGGCTTACTCACTATCATCACGGTAATTTACAGCTTTTAAAGCTGTTCTTTACCATCGACAACAGGCACAAAAAGGCATTCCTCTAAAATTTCTTTTTGTAAATTTGTGCCATTTTTGCTAATTCTTGTGATAAATTGTTTGCCATTATGTAAAATGGGTGCGACTAAAATCCCCCCATCACTAAGCTGGTCGAGTAAAATTTCAGGGATAGAAGTCGCATAAGCGGAAAATAAAATCCTATCATAAGGCGCATAATTTTTCCAGCCATTTTGTCCATCATCAAAGCGGACATTGATATTTAAAAAGCCAAGTTCCCTAAAGGTATTTGCCGCACTTTTCGCAAGTCTTTCTATACGCTCTATGGTAAAAACGCGTCTTATCACACGACTTAAAATCGCCGCTTGATACCCACTTCCACAGCCTATTTCTAGCACACTATCAGCATCTTTATATTGTAATGCCATAGTCATCTTAGCCACCGTTAAAGGTGAGCTTATCCACTGCGAATTTGCCAAAGGCAGGGCATTAAGGCTATAAGCGTGGGCTTTAAGTGGAGAAAAAATTTCTCTAGGCACTTGGCAAAAGGCGTTAAAAAGCTCTTCATTGATAAAGGTTTTTGTAGCGATTTCCTCCGCCATAGCTTGACAGCGTTTTTGCTCAAATGCGTTCATTTTCACTCCTAAAAAGAGAAATTGTAACGAAAAAGGTTAAATTTTTTAGCTATACTTAACGAAAAGGAGAAAAAATGCTTATCAAATTTCAAGGCAAAACGCCTCAAGTGGGTGATAAAGTTTTCATAGCACAAGGCGCGAAAGTCATCGGTGAAGTCGAGCTTGATGAAGATAGTAGCGTATGGTTTAACTGCGTTTTAAGAGCCGATTTTAACTTCATCAAAATAGGCAAAAGGACCAACATACAGGATTTAACGACTATCCACATTTGGCATAGAGAACCTAACGATAAGGGCTATCCTACCATTATAGGCGATGATGTTAGCATAGGGCATAACTGCGTAATTCACGCTTGCGAGATTAAAAACCGCGTTTTAGTCGGTATGAACTCCACTATAATGGACGGCGCTTGTATAGAGGAGGATAGCATAGTAGGTGCAGGAAGCGTGGTAACTAAGCATAAAAAATTCCCTCCTCGCTCCTTAATACTAGGCAATCCAGCCAAATTTGTAAGAGAATTAAGCCAAGAAGAAGTCGATTTTCTTAAAATATCCGCTCAAAATTATGTTGAATTTAAAAATGCCTTTTTGAAAGAAAGCTCCGTTACCTAAAAGCCTATTTTCTAGGCTTTTACAAAAAAAAAAAAAACGATTTTTCAAATTTCTCTTTACTTTTCATTAATTTTTCTTTATAATTGCAGATAAATTTTATCTCATTTATAAAAGGTTTAATAATGCAGAAATTTCAACCAAACTCTCACGGGGGGGGGGGGGGGGGAATAATCTCTCTTTAAGTCCCTGTATCAAGCTCCCTCTGTCTATCGCTTGTGCCATTTCGCTTGTATGTATAGGATTGCAAGCACAAACTCCTATGCCACCTCAAAATGACGCAAACGATCTTATCTCTCATTTTAATAATAAAAACAATGTTTATACCATATACTGGAAAACTATTACAAAAGAAGGAGAATTTGAAAAACAATTTATGAACACAACAGGGTGGAGTGCTGATAATGAAACCCATTATACTGGGACGCATCACTACTATTATCTAAGCGTTGCCCTTGCTTATAAAAATAACACGAACTTTAATCAGTTCAATTGGAAATTTAAGCAAGGTGCACAAGTGGATTACCTTAAATTCGATTATAAAAAAACGAATGGAAACGCCCCTTGGCAAAATATGAAGGAGGAGCGTAGTAGTATGAACAGTAATCTCACTAACCGTGATCTCACTATCGGAACTTTTGATCTTAAAGGCGATGTGAAATTTGAAATCAAGCTAGGCGGTAAAAGCACGATAGACACTTTAAACAATACCGCCGAACGCCTACATATAAGGGTCAATAATGACAACACCGACACACTCACCATAAGCACCCTCAACCAAACCACCCAAAATAGCAACTCTCACATCTTCAAAAATGTCAATATAGACACTTTTAATCTCCAAAATGGTAAGTTCTATCAAAGAGGCGGCAGTGTAGGGACTCTAAATCTAAAAGGTGGAGAATTTCACCTAGGCGCCCAAGATAATATGAGCCAAGCCGAGCATGATGGCGTGGTAGCTAATCTTGTCTTACAAAATGGAACCTTTAAACAATACAAAGGAGAGATAAAAAATATCACCCTAACAAATGATAAACAAACAGCAAGCTTCACTACTAATAATAAGTTCAACAATCAAACTCAAGGCACATACGATGGCTTAATCTCCAAAGTTGATAAAAATACTAACGGAGAAAACACAGTAACATTTAACAATAATGGCGGCACGATCACCACCACACTCACTAGCGGACAACTCACTATCGATAACAAAAAGGGCGACATTACTAATAATGGAGCAGTATCATCACTAGATGTGAGCAAAAAGCAAGGTAGTGCCGTTGTGAATAATAATAATGGTGCTAGTATCGATAAACTCACATCAAACAATGACTTAACTATCAACAATCAGGGTAAAATCAGCGATCTAGATTTTAATGGCGGCTCTGTAAATAATGGCGGCGAAATCGCTAAACTCGATCTTAAAGGTGGCTCACTTAATAATGCTGGCACTATCACAACTCTAAATAATACAAATGGAGTAGCGATAAATAACCAAGGCACTATCACTACCTTTACAAATACAAATAAAAACACAACCAAGATAACAAATCAAGGCACAATCACAAAGGGTATCATCAATGACGGCGGAACTTTAACTGTTCTTAATGACTTTAGAAGGACTGAAGGGACAAAAGATTTTCAAACCATAGGAGAGATAGGTAAAACAGCAAATGGTGTCCATATAGAAAATAACAAAAATGGTAAGCTTAATATCCCTATTTGGTATTTTAATAAAGAAGAATATACCACAGCAGAAGAGAGAAAAAACAATGCCTTACTTGTAGATGGAAATTATGCAAACATTAGCTTAGAAAATGCTTTTGTTAGCACACATAATTTAGATGTAGATGAAACCTATGATGCTTATAGCCTCATCGCAGATAAAAACGGCAATAGTGTAGGAGATAAAATTAATAATGGTCAAGGTATAGATATTAATAAACTCTATTCTGTTTCAGGCATTTATACCTTTGAAAATTACGGGGGTAAGGGTCGCTATAGAGCTATCATTAATAGAGATGAGCTAAGTGGTAGAACCCTAGCACAATCTATTATTTATTCTCAAAGAGTAAGAAATGTCAATCTCTCAAGGATGCTAAGAGAAGCCACCACT
>NZ_JANURX010000017.1:0-30486 GCF_030250085.1 Campylobacter felis | reverse complement strand
AGGATATTTTCATTAATGGCTTTTGCCATTTGACCAAACTCATCACTTGTATTTACATTGATAGTAGAGATGTTTTGAGTTTTATGATTGATGAAATCGAAGAAGGAGTTAAGACCGGATTGGATGGTTATAAGTGGAGAAAGATATTTTGATACGATAAAATATAAGAAAAGCACACTGGCAATACTTGTAAAAATCACAATTACAATTTGTATAAATGCTATTTTATACACTGGAGCCTTTATTTGATCTATGGATTCTCCAACACAAGCGGTGTAAAAATCGGAAACTTTTACACAAATGCCAAATCTTTCCTGACCATTCCTCGTTACATATTCAAAAGGTTCAAAATCTGCTTTATTTTTCGCAATATCTGCAAAAAATTTAATGTCATAATTTGGGTCTAAAAGAGTTTTATCGGTGGAAACAAAAACTTTATCTTCATTATCAAGCACGAAAGTTCTACCCGGTAAATTTTCAAATTCGGTTTGCAAATCGGTTACAAGCACATCAAAGGCTAAAACACCTAAAAATTTATCGTCTTTATAAAGCGGAATAGAATATGTAAAGCAAGGCAAATTTGTGGTTACATCAATGTATGATGCGGTAGTGTAGGCTTTATTTGCTTTGACTGCCTCTATAAAATATTCTCTCGTTCTAGCATCGTAATTATCAGCCTTTCCATAAATTCCAAAATCTAATTTTTTCGCATCAGAATCGGGATCACTTACAACAAGCTCTCCGTTTGGTTGAGCGATATAAGCGGCTAAAAATCCCCCAGCATCTCTAAAGTCTTTTAAATCTTTTCCAATGTAACGCATTAAAGCTTCTTGGTTGTCTAATTGCTCTATGGGGCGTTTTAAAATGCTTTTAGCTAAATTTTCAAGAGCAGAAGAATTTCTAGTTTTAAAAGTTTCCATAGAATTTTTAGCTGTTTTTACATAGTTTGTTTCAGCCTTTAAAACTTCTTCAAATAAGGCTTCTTTTACAAACATAAATGTAATTACACCTAAAATAACTAAACACGCTACCGCAATTAAATTTGCAATTAGCGCAACCTTTAATTTTACACTCTTCATAAATAAATGCTCCTTATTTAAAATATTCACACAATCAAACTTTGCATTATACAAAAATAATTTTAAATTTTTATTTATGGATTTTTAAGCTTCAAACATAGGCTCTAAAAGCGTGTCTAAATAAACATTTGCGTCAAATTTATATAAATCGTCCATTTTTTCTCCCACACCGACATAAAAAATAGGCAGTTCAAGCTCTCTAGCTATGCTAAAAAGCGCGCCTCCCTTTGCTGTGCCATCAAGCTTAGTGATAATCACTCCATCAAGCCTAATAAGCTCATTAAAGGCTTTAGCTTGTAAAATCCCCGCATTACCTTGTGTGCCATCAAGCACGAGGATTTTTTTATGCGGAGCGCCATCCATAGCTTTAGAGCAAATTCTTACGATTTTTTCTAATTCATTGGCTAAATTTTTTTGATTTTGCAATCTTCCAGCCGTATCGAGTATAACCCTATCAAATCCTCTAGCTGTAGCCTTTGAAATGGTATCAAAAGCTACGGCTGATGGGTCGTGTCCTTGATTTGAAAGGACGATTTCAACATTGATTTTTTCAGCCCATAAACGAAGCTGTTCAATTGCCCCTGCACGAAAAGTATCGCAAGCTCCTAAAATGACTTTTTGATTTTGTTTTTTATATAAATTTGCAAGTTTAGCTATGCTTGTGGTTTTACCTGCTCCATTAACGCCTAAGATAAGCTCTACAAAAGGTTTTTGTGTGCTAAATTCAGGTTTTTCATAAAGAAAATATGCCCCCATAACGCGTTTTAAATCATCTTTTTTAATCTCTTCGCTCGGCGGTAGATAGTAAATTATTTCCTCAACTATGTCATAACTTACATCCGCTTCAAGTAAAATTTCTTCTAATAAATCTTTAGAAATTTTGTGATTTGCTTTTGTTTTAGTGATATTTTCTAAAGTTTTTGCTAGGCTTTTTTTGAAAAAATTTAGCATTATATTGCCTCTAAAATATCAATTTCAAGCATTTCCACAGGCACAACGCCTAAATAATGTTTTAATAATTCTCCATTTTTAGCAAATAAAAACATCGTAGGAATCCCATTAATCCCCCCTAAAGCCTTAGCAAAAAGGTAATTTCCTTCGCCACTAGCGATTTGATAGTTTAAATGATTTTGTGCGCTGAAAGTAGCTAAATCTTTAGGATTTTTGTCCTCAAGCAAAATGCCTATGATTTGAAGCTGGTCTTGGTATTTTTCTTTAAGCTTATTTAAATGCGGTGCTTGAGCAATACAAGGCTTACACCAAGTTGTGAAAAAGACGAAAAGAGTGGCTTTATTTTGTGCGTCAAATTTTGTTTTTCCTTCTTTGACTTGGATAAATAAGGAGGTGCTATCGTTTAAATTTAAATCAAAATTATAACTTTCTCCTTGCGTAAAACTTGCTTCCGTTGTGGAGTTGAAATCTTTCATTTTTTTTTCTTCGCTACTACACGCTGTAAAAAACAATAATAAAACAAATGTTAAAAATATCTTTTGCATTAAATTTTAGCTTTCCCTTTTGCCATAAAATGCTAGAATTATAACTAAGTAAGAGTAAATAAAGGAGAGGGATGCAAAAAGAACTTTTTAGGCAAGTTCAAAAAAGAAGATTGAGGCAAAATACGCGATCGCATTACAAAAAAGATTATGCTATTTTTAGAGAAAGTCTTAACATTATCAAGTTTTATAGGGCGAAAAATGTGCTTATTTTTTTACCCTTGCAATATGAGCCAAATTTAGTGCGTTTTCGTAGAATTTTAAGTCAAAATTGCAAACTTTTTGTTCCATTTATGCAAGATAAAAGTTTAAAAATTGTAAAATTGAGGCTACCTTTTTCAAAAAAAAGGTTTGGGGTTTTAGAGCCTAATAATTCTTTTTGTCAAACTTCGCTTGATTTGGCTTTTGTGCCTGTGATAGGGGTTGATAAAAATATGAAAAGAATAGGACACGGCGAGGGTTTTTATGATAGATTTTTTGCAAATTTAAAGCATAAACCCTTAGTTGTTTTCGTGCAAAGTATCACCGCTTTAAGCGGAAAAAAACTCACGCAAAAACACGATATTAGCGCGAAATTTTATCTAAGCCCTAATAGAAAATATTTTAAGAGAGATTTGAAAAATGATAGCATTAATCGCATTTATCGCCGCTTTAATCGGTGTGGGAGTTGGGTATTTAGTCGCTAAGAAAATCAACGATGCCAAGCACGAAATTTTTATCACACAAGCAAAAGCTAAGGCAAAAGCCATAGAATACGAAGCCGAGCTTGTTTTAAAAGACGCTAAAAATTCCGTCTTAAATGCTGAACTTGAGGCAAAAAAACGCTACGAAGATAAGGCACATAAAAATCAAAAAGATTTCAATCATAAGCTTGATGAACTTCATAAAAAAGAGCAAAAACTTTCGCGTTATGAGGAGCAAATGCGTCTTGAAGAGGAAGAAATTTCTAAAAGCAAAAGGATAATTCAAGATTTACACGATGATGGCTTAAAGCTTAAAAAACTTTATCAAGATAAGCTTGATGAGGCTTTAAGGGTGCTTGAACATTCGGCGGGTTTAACGCAAAATGAGGCGAAAAATTTGCTTTTACAAAAGGTCGAGGAGAATTCTCGTGCTGAAATCGCTCACATCGTGCGTAAATATGAAGAAGAAGCTAAGAGTGAGGCGAAAAGAAAGGCAAATTATATTATCGCTCAGGCAACTTCGCGTTTTGCAGGAGAATTTGCAGCAGAAAGACTTATTAATGTCATCAATATTAAAAATGATGAGCTAAAAGGCAGGATTATCGGTAAAGAAGGGCGTAATGTCAAAACACTTGAGATGGTTTTAGGCGTGGATATTATCATCGATGATACGCCCGGAGCTATCATTGTGAGCTGTTTTAATCTTTATCGCCGTGCCATTGCGACTAAGGTTATTGAGCTTTTGGTTGAAGATGGACGCATACAGCCTGCGCGCATTGAGGAGATTTATGAGAAGGTCTGTAAGGAATTTGAAAATAATATTTTAGAAGAGGGACAAACTATCATTATGGATTTGGGACTTGGCAAAATGCATCCAGAAATAGCAAAATTAATCGGCAAACTTAAATACCGCGCAAGTTACGGACAAAATGCTCTTGCGCACTCCTTAGAAGTGGCACATTTAGCAGGAATTATCGCTGCGGAGTGTGGAGGTGATGAGAATTTGGCAAGAAGGGCGGGGATTTTACACGACATAGGAAAGGCTTTAACACACGATTTTGAAGGCTCTCATGTGGATTTGGGGGCGGAGCTTTGTAAGCGTTATAAGGAGCATCCTACTGTGATTAACGCCATTTACGCTCATCACGGACACGAAGAGGCTTTAAGTATAGAGTGTGCGGCTGTGTGTGCAGCTGATACGCTAAGTGCGGCGAGACCGGGTGCTAGACGCGAGGTTTTGGAAGCCTTTTTAAAGAGGGTTAATGAGCTTGAAGAAATTGCTAAAAGTAAAGAAGGCATTAAAAACGCCTATGCGATTAATGCGGGGCGAGAAATTAGAGTGATTGCCAATGCGAAGCTTGTCAATGACGATGAAGCCACGCTTTTAGCTAAGGAAATCGCAGCAGAAATTCAGGAGAAAATGCAATATCCGGGCGAAATTAAAGTCAATGTTATACGCGAATTAAGAGCCGTAGAATACGCTAAATAGGACGCTTATGCAAGATATGATTGACACGCTTTTGCGTTATGGTTATGTGATTTTATTTGTGTATTCTTTGGGTGGAGGAATGGTTGGAATTTTAGCGGCTGGAGTGTTAAGCTCACTTGGTAAAATGGAGCTTCAATGGTGTATTTTGGTTGCTTTTGTTGCGAATACTTTAGGCTCGACCTTGCTTTATATGATGGGAAAATATGGTAAGAAAGATTTAATGCCTTATTTTAAAAAGCACCGTCGCAAACTTGCTCTTGCTATGCTTAAAATGAAGCAATACGGCACAACCTTACTCTTTATTCAAAAATTTATTTATGGCTTAAAAACCTTTATCCCTATAGCCGCAGGACTTGCGAACTATGATTTTAAGAAATTTCTCATCATTAACACTTTAGCAAGTTTGCTTTGGGCTTTGACTTTGGGCTATGTGGCTTTTAGTTTTGGGTATTTGGTAGAGAAAATTTTTGAAGAATTTGGGCGGTATTCTTATGCTGCGCCTCTATTTTTAGTGTTTTTAGTGGCACTTATTTGGTTTTATCTTTCACGCTTTTCTAAAAAATAATGCTTTTAAGAAATTCTTTTTTAAAGCCTGTAAAAGAATTTCTTTTTTTAATCTTAGCTTGTGTAATGATTTTCCTTTTTAACTTAGGCTTAGAATATCAAAAATTTTTAAACTTTAAAGAGCAAAAACACTTTTTCATTAAAGAAGCAAGACTTGAGAATATCCAAGAAAAATTAAGAAAAAATGGTAAAAAATATTTTGTCTTAAAACTTAAAACAAAAGAATTTAGTTTTTATACGACAACTTACAAGGATTTAAATTTAAGTAAAAATGAGCTTTTGAGTTTAAGAATTATCAATGAAAAAGTAGATTTTAAAGACTATCTTGCGAAGAGTTTTTACGCTCCAAGTTATGATATTAAATTCCTAGAAAAAGGTGAAGAAAACGCTATCATCACTTATTTTTTAAAGCAGCACGAAAGTGAAAAAATGAAGGAATTTTATGGGGCTTTGTTTTTTGCTAAAAGTGTTTCAAAAGAATTAAGAAATGATGTTAATCACTACGGCATAGCGCATTTAATCGCCATTAGTGGGTATCATATCGGGCTTTTGTTTAGCTTGATTTTCTTTCTTTTTGCACCTATTTATAGCTTTTTTCAAAAGCGTTATTTTCCTTACCGTAATTTAAGATTTGATTTAAGCATTTTGATTTTTATCTTGCTCTTTTTTTATGCGTATTTAATAGGCTTTGTGCCAAGCTTCACACGCTCTTTGGTAATGGCACTTTTTGGCTTTTATTTACTCGCAAAAAATATTAAAATTCTAAGCTTTTTTAATCTTTTTTTATGCGTGTTAATTTGCCTTAGTTTATATCCAAATTTACTTTTTAGCGTAGGATTTTTCTTTTCTATTTTAGGTGTGTTTTATATCTTTTTATATTTACATCATTTTGCGAAATTTTTTGGGGTTTTGACAAATTTTGTTTTGATTAATCTTTGGACCTTTTTGGCTATGATTATCCCTGTGCTTTATTTTTTTCCTCTCATTTCTTATCAGCAATTTCTAGCTATTTTTTTAAGCCTTATTTTTGTGCTTTTTTATCCTTTGGTTTTGTTTCTACACTTCATTGGAGCAGGGTTTTTATTTGATGGTTTTTTACTGGAATTTTTTGCCTTTAAATTTCACTCTACAAATTTTATTTTGCCTTTTTGGGCTTTTTGCTCTTATCTTTTACTTAGTTTGTTTGGAATTTATTTTAGAATTTTGGCGTTTTTTTGCATTTTGCTTAATCTTATCCCTTTCATTTTCATTTAAAAAAAAGCAAATTTTAAGTCCATAAAGATAAATCACCCAAGAAATATAAATCCAAATAAAAAAGAAAAGTATGGTCGAAAAAGAGCCATAAACACTTGCGTAAGTTTTATTATACACCACATAATATACAAATAAATTCTTACCTGCATACCAAATAGCCCCTGCACAAAAAGAAGTTAGAGCAAGATTTTTAAGGCTTACTTGATGTAAAGAGCTTGAATAGGAGATGAAAAATAAAGCCCAAATAATAACAAAGGGTAAAATTTCAAAGAAATTAAAACCTATGTGATAATCATCTAAGGTTTTTTGTATCAAAGAAGAAACATAAAAGCTAAGTCCTAAGCCAAGTGGCACGAGGGTTAGTAGGGTCCAGTAGGAGCTAATGCTCGTCCAAAGTCCTTTTGGCTCATTTTGCGTGATACGGTTAATCACAAAATCATAGCCCGAAAAAAAGGCAAGAGAAGTGAAAGCCATAGCGATAAGTCCCATTATGCCTAAATTGACGCTATTTTTTAAAAAAGTATCTAAATAGCTAGCGACTAAGTCTTGTTGTGCGGGGATAAGAAAGGTAAAAATCACACTCTTAGCCCTTTCGTAATGTGCTTCAAAACTTGGAATTTGTGTAAAAACAGAAAAACAAACGAATAAAATAGGGATTAAAGATAAGATAGAATAAAAGCTAAGGGAAGCTGAATAATTTAAAATTTCTTTATCTCTTAAGGCTAATAAAAGTTTAAAAACGCGTTTCATTGCTATCCTTTAGTAAATTGATGAAATTAAACCTAATTTATTAAGTAAAGAATAAGTCGTCATAGCGATAGAAAGAGCATAAACAACAAGCAAAATTTTAAAATGTGAAGAAAGACGCATTTTCTCCATAATCTTAATCCCCACAAAAACACCTATCATAGAAGCTACACCTACAATAAAACCTTTTTGTGCAAGCTCGTAAGTGATAATATCAGCATTTATAAAAGAAAAAAGTCCTGCCAAAGAAGCAAATATAACAAAAAATAAAGAAATAGGCACGACTTTTTTATTATCATAGCCTAAAAAATATGCCAAAATAGGAGCGATCAAAAGTCCGCCACCTATGCCTAAAGAAATAGCAAAAATCCCAGTAAAAACACCAGCGCCAAATAAAATAGCATTTTTGGCAAATTTGCTTCTTTGCGTGTGATTTGTCGTGTTTTTCACCCCGAAAGCATATTTTAGAAAAAAGGCAAAACTTACACACAAAAATATAGCCGTTAAGGCAATATCACTAAGATGACTTACTAAAACCCCACTAAAACTCGCCCCCAAAAGTCCCCCTAGTCCTATGTAAATGCCGTTTTTGAAATTTAAATTTTTCTTTTTGTGATTGATATAAGAGCCAAAAATTGCGGCAAAAATCATCTGCACCACAGAGATCGCCACAGCCTGATGTGAGCTAATGCCTAAAAATAGCATAGTTGGAACGATAATCATACCTCCTCCTATACCAAAAAGCCCAGAAGCTATGCCTGAAATAATTCCCACCAAAAAATAAGGCAAATCCATCAAATTCACTATAATCCTTAAACTAATGCAAAAAAGGGATTTTACAAAAAAGCAGTTAAAATAGTCTTTAAATTTGTAGGATTACCTCAAAGCTTAGTGTGAAAATTTATACAGCGTAAAAGGGAAACTTAAACTAAGCAAAATTAAAGTTCTATTTAAGTATAATTCGCATTTTTGTGAGTCACTTTGTAAAAAAAGTATTTTCAAAATTTGGCATTTGTTTTGAAAATAGTTGGCTTAAAGCCTCGCTTACAAGAAATGAAAATGCGAATTTATTAAAGGAGCTTAACGATGAAAGTTAGACCTTCCGTTAAGAAAATGTGCGATAAGTGCAAAGTGGTGCGCCGCAAGGGCGTTGTTCGCATTATTTGCGAGAATCCAAAACATAAACAAAGACAAGGATAAATATGGCTCGTATTGCAGGTGTTGATTTACCAAAGAAAAAGAGAGTTGAGTATGGCTTGACCTACATTTATGGTATAGGGCTTTTTACTTCAAGAAAAATTCTGGATAAAACAGGAATTTCTTATGATAAAAGAGTGCATGAGCTAAGTGAAGATGAGGCGGCAGCGATTCGTAAAGAAATCCAAGAAAACTATATGGTTGAGGGTGATTTAAGAAAGCAAGTAGCTATGGACATTAAAGCTTTGATGGATTTGGGAAGTTTTAGAGGTTTAAGACATAGAAAAGGTCTTCCTGTGCGTGGGCAAAAGACAAAAACTAATGCTAGAACACGCAAAGGCAAAAGAAAAACAGTCGGTGCGAAATCATAAGGATAGAAAATGGCAAAAAGAAAAATTGTAAAGAAAAAAATTGTTAAGAAAAATATCGCCAAAGGTATTGTCTATATCAGTGCGACTTTTAATAACACTATGGTTACAGTTACTGATGAAATGGGAAATGCTATCGCTTGGGCGAGTGCGGGAGGACTAGGCTTTAAAGGCTCTAAAAAATCCACTCCTTACGCCGCACAGCAAGCCGTAGAAAGTGCCTTAACTAAAGCAAAAGAACACGGCATTAAAGAAGTTGGCATTAAGGTGCAAGGACCAGGAAGCGGTAGAGAAACTGCTGTAAAAAGTGTCGGTGCTATGGAGGGTATTAAGGTGCTTTTCTTAAAAGACATAACCCCATTAGCTCATAATGGCTGCAGACCACCTAAACGCCGCCGCGTCTAAGAATAAAGGAGAATAATATGGCAAGATATAGAGGACCAGTAGAAAAATTAGAAAGACGCTTTGGAGTAAGCCTTGCATTAAAGGGCGAAAGAAGATTGGCAGGTAAGAGTGCGCTTGATAAGCGTCCTTATGCGCCAGGTCAGCACGGAGCAAGAAGAGGTAAAATAAGTGAATACGGACTTCAATTAAGAGAGAAACAAAAAGCAAAATTTATGTATGGTGTGAGTGAAAAGCAGTTTAGAAGATTATTTGCTGAAGCAGCGAGAAAAGATGGAAACACAGGGGTTTTACTTATCCAGCTTTTAGAACAAAGACTTGATAATGTCGTTTATAGAATGGGCTTTGCAACAACACGCCGTTTTGCAAGACAACTTGTAACGCATGGACATATTTTAGTTAATGGCAGAAGAGTGGATATCCCGAGCTTTAGAGTTGAGGCGGGAGCTAAAATAGAAGTGGCGGAAAAAAGTAAAAATAATCCTCAAATTTCAAGAGCGATTGACTTAACAGCTCAAACGGGTATTGTGGCTTGGGTCGATGTAGAAAAAGATAAAAGATATGGAATTTTTACAAGAAAGCCAGAAAGAGAAGAAGTGGTCATTCCTGTCGAGGAAAGATTTATTGTTGAGCTTTATTCTAAGTAAGAAGGAGCAGATATGAGACATATAACAACATCTGCTTATACACCGACTGAATTTACCATAGAAAGTTTAAGTGAAACAAGTGCTAAAATTAGTGCTTGGCCTTTTGAAATAGGCTATGGCATTACTTTAGCACACCCACTTCGCCGTTTGCTTTATACTAGCACTGTGGGCTATGCACCTACGGCTATTTATATTGAGGGTGTTGCGCACGAATTTGATAGTATGCGTGGTATGCTTGAAGATGTGGCGCTTTTTATCATTAATCTTAAAAAACTTCGCTTCAAACTTAAAAGCGATAGCAATAAAGAAATTGTCGAGTTTTACTTTAAGGGACCTAAAGAAATTCACGGCAGAGATTTGGATAATGATCAAGTTAGCGTTGTTAATGAAGATGCTTATTTAGCGACTATTAATGAAGATGCCGAGCTTAAATTCACACTCATCATCGAAAAGGGTATAGGCTATGTGCCAAGTGAGGAGATTAAAGAGCTTTTAAATGATAATAAATTCATAGCTCTTGATGCCTTTTTCACCCCTATAAGAGAAGCGACCTATGATATAGAAAAGGTTTTATTTGAGGATAATCCAGATTATGAAAAAGTGGTTTTAACTATCACAACAGACGGACAAATCACTCCAAACGAGGCTTTTCAAAATGCTTTAGAGGCGATGTATAAACAATTAAGCGTTTTTGATAAAATCACAAATGTTAGAAGTATGATTAAAACACAAGCAAGTCATAATGAGCTTGAAAATACTAAGCTTCTTCAAAACATTACCGATTTAAATTTAAGTGCTAGAAGTTATAATTGCCTTGAAAAAGCTGGAGTTGTTTATATTGGTGAGTTAGCCCTTATGAGCGTCAATGAATTAGCTGGACTTAAAAATTTAGGTAAGAAATCTTTAGATGAGATTAAAAGCGTTATGGAAAGCATAGGTTTTGCAGTCGGCACTTCTAAATTGAGTGATAATAAAGATTTGCTTAAGAAAAAAATTGAAGAACTCAAAGCACAAAACGAAGGATAAATAATGAGACATAAACACGGATATAGAAAACTTGGCAGAACTTCATCGCATCGTGGGGCTTTGTTAAAGAATTTAACTATAGCTCTTGTAAATAGCGGGAAAATTGAAACAACTTTACCTAAGGCTAAAGAATTAAGATCTTATGTTGAGAGATTAATCACTAGAGCTAGAGAGGGCGATTTTAACGCACATAGAGCTGTTTTTGCTTCTTTGCAAAATAAATACGCTACAAATAAGCTTGTTAATGAAATTGCCCCGCAATTTAAAGAAAGAAAAGGTGGCTATACTAGAATTATTAAAACAAGAATTCGTCGTGGTGATGCCGCTGAAATGGCTTTTATCGAATTTGTAGCCTAAAAATTTAGTGGAATTTTCCACTAAATTATCTCTCCATTTTATTTAATACCTTTTTAATCTTGCTAAAATTCAATTATTTTTGTTAAAATTTAATCATATTTTATTTTAAGGAAGAATTATGCAAGAGCGTCTTCGTATCGCGATACAAAAATCAGGCAGATTATCTAAGGAGTCTTTAGAGCTTCTTGCAAAATGTGGCGTTAAAATGCATATTCACGAGCAAAGTTTAATAGCCTGTTCGACAAATTTAGCCCTAGATGTTTTAAGGGTGCGTGATGATGATATTCCCGGACTTGTTTTTGATGGGGTTGTAGATTTAGGCATTATAGGTGAAAATGTTTTGGAAGAACACGCCCTTGAGCGTGAAGCACAAAAAGAAAGCGTTGAATTTAAGTTACTTAAAAAGCTTGATTTTGGTTATTGTCGCCTTTCTTTAGCCCTACCTCAAAATAAGGAATTTAAAGATATCAAGGACTTTGAAGGGCTTAGGATAGCTACTTCTTATCCGCAGCTTTTAAAACGCTTTATGCAAGAACAGGGCGTAAATTACAAAAATTGTATGCTAACAGGCTCTGTTGAAGTTGCTCCAAGGGCAAATTTGGCTGATGCGATTTGCGATTTGGTTTCAAGTGGAGCGACTTTGCAAGCTAACGACTTAAAAGAGGTTCAAATCATTTATGAGTCAAAAGCTTGCTTGATACAAAAATCCGCCTCCTTAAATAAAGATTGTCAAAGTTTAGTGGATAAAATTTTATTGCGTATAGAGGGTGTTATGCAGGCAAGAGAAAGTAAGTATATTATGCTTCACGCCCCAAAAGAAAAACTTAGTGTTATACAAAATTTACTTCCTGGTATGGAAAAACCGACCATAATCCCCCTTTCACACGATGAAAAAAATGTCGCCTTACATATGGTAAGTAAAGAAAATTTGTTTTGGGAGACTATGGAGGCTTTAAAAGATGAAGGGGCGAGTTCGATTTTGGTCTTGCCTATTGAAAAAATGCTGAGGTGAAAAATGCAAGTATTAAACTATAAAAATTTAAATGAAAAAGAAAAATTTGAAGCCCTTAAACGCCCTGTGATGAGCGTTAAAGAAGAGCTTGGTGGTGTGGTTAAAGGAATTATTGATGATGTGAAAAAAAGAGGCGATGAAGCCCTGTATGAGCAAGCCTTAAAATTTGATAAAGCTGAAATTTCAAGTATTCAAATTTCACAAAAAGAGCTCAATGAAGCGTGTAAAAGAGTCGATGAAAATTTAAAAAAGGCGATTCAAAAAGCTTATGAAAATATCACACAATTTCATCAAGCCCAGCTTAAAGAAGTGTTAAGGGTGGAAACTAGCAAGGGCGTTTGCTGTGAGCTTTTGACGCGTCCTATTGAAAAGGTGGGCTTGTATATCCCTGCGGGTTCGGCTCCGCTTTTTTCCACAGCCTTAATGCTTGCTATCCCTGCTAAAATAGCAAAATGCGAAAAAATAGTCCTAGCAAGTCCCGCTAAAATCAATGATGTTGTGCTATTTTGTGCGAAACTTTGTAAGGTCGATGAAATTTATCAAATGGGAGGAGCTGGAGCCATAGCCGCCCTTGCTTATGGGACACAAAGCGTTTTAAAAGTGGATAAAATTTTTGGTCCTGGAAATGCCTTTGTAACGGAAGCTAAAAGGCAAGTTAGTAGCGATATAATGGGTGCTAGTATAGATATGCAAGCAGGACCTAGCGAAGTTTTGGTGATTGCTGATGAAGATGCTAGGGCTGATTTCGTAGCGAGTGATTTGCTCTCACAAGCTGAACACGGAGCGGATTCTCAAGTCATTTTAGTGTGTTTAAGCGAGGACTTTGCTAAAAAAGTGCAAAAAGAGCTTGAAATTCAGCTTGAAAATTTGCCTAGAAAAGAAATTGCCTCTAAAAGCTTAAGTAATTCTAAAATTTTCATCGCTAAAGATTTAAATGAGGCTCTTGAAATTTCAAATGCTTACGCACCAGAGCATTTAATCATACAAACGCAAAAGCCAAGAGAACTTTTAAGCGGTGTCAAGCACGCAGGTTCTGTATTTTTAGGAGCGTATTCGCCTGAGTCTATGGGTGATTATGCAAGTGGGACAAATCACGTTTTGCCAACTTACGGACTTACAAAAACACATTCAAGTTTAAATTTAATGGACTTTATGAAAACGATGAGTGTGCAAGAATTAAGTGTTGATGGTTTTAAAAATTTGGCTAAAAGCGTGGAGCTTATGGCAGAAGCTGAATGCTTATACGCACATAAAAATGCCGTAAGTTTGCGTTTAGAGGCTTTAAGAAATGAGTGAGAAAATCTTATTTATCGATAGAGACGGCACCTTGATAAAAGAGCCAAAAGAGGATTTTCAAGTCGATAGTCTTGAAAAATTGATGTTTGAAAAAGGTGCAATTAATGCACTCTTAACGCTTAAAAAATTTGGCTTTAGCTTTGTGATGATTACAAATCAAGATGGGCTTGGCACGGCAAGTTTTCCTAAGGAAAATTTTGAAATTCCTCATCAAAAAATGCTTGATATTTTGCAAAGCTGTGGGATAGAATTTAAAGAAATTTTCATTTGTCCGCATTTTGAAAAGGAAAATTGCGCGTGTAGAAAGCCTAAAACCGCCCTTTTAGAAGACTACATTAAATATCATTTGTATGATAAGGAGCAAAGTTTTGTCATAGGCGATAGGCAAAGTGATATGGACTTAGCTTTAAATTTGGGACTTACTGGGCTTAGATATGGAGAGCTTTCTTGGGAGGAGATAACGGAGCAAATTTTAAATTCCTTTCGCCACGCTAGTGTGAAAAGAAAGACGAAAGAAACGGATA
Source organism: Campylobacter felis (assembly GCF_030250085.1). Lineage (NCBI taxonomy): Bacteria > Pseudomonadati > Campylobacterota > Epsilonproteobacteria > Campylobacterales > Campylobacteraceae > Campylobacter > Campylobacter felis. The sequence goes on along the minus strand of NZ_JANURX010000017.1, from coordinate 16,348 downwards.
TTAGCGTTAAAGTGGCGTTAAATGGTGGCGGAGTTAAAATTGATAGTGGGGTGGCGTTTTTAGACCATATGATAGAGCAAATTGCCGTGCATAGTGGCATAGGACTTGAGCTTTCTTGCAGGGGAGATTTAGAAGTCGATGAGCATCATAGCGTAGAAGACATAGCCTTAGCACTTGGCGAGGCTTTAAAAAGGGCTTTGGGGGACAAAATAGGCATAGCAAGATATGGCTTTGTTTTGCCTATGGATGAGAGTTTGGCATTTTGTGCGCTAGATTTTTGCAATCGCCCTCATCTCAAATTTAAGGCTAAATTTAAAAAGCAAAAATTAGGCGAGTTAAGCACAGAGATGATAGAGCATTTTTTCTACTCTTTAAGCTATGCTTTGGGGGTGAGTTTGCATTTAAGGGTTAAGGGCAAAAACGACCATCACAAATGCGAGGCACTTTTTAAAGCCTTTGCTAAAGCTCTTAAAATGGCGATTAAGATAGAAAGTGAAAATTTGGCGAGTTCTAAGGGGGTGTTATGAGATATGAAAAAATAAAGGGCTAAAATGACAAAAGTGGAAGCTATTGAAAGCGTTTTAAGAGAAAATGGTGGAAGTGCAAATTTAAGCGTTATTTATCATAAAATTCCAAAATTCTACCCTAAAGCCAAAGAAAGTAAAGAGTGGGAGGCTGGTATTCGTGGTGTGCTTTATAGGGAGTTAAGAGAGGGGCAGCGTTTTAAAAAAATAGGCTTAAGCATTTATGCTCTTAAGGATTATAGAGAAAATCCTTTGCCAAAGCCTAGCGATAAGGTCAAAATGCACTCTTTTATGCAGGGTATTTGCCTTGAGCTTGGTAATGCTAGAAGCTATCTTACTTACACTGCCGACCCATCAAAGCTTTACCGTGATAACGTTTATTTAAGAGACATTGCAAATTTAAAAAATTTGCCAAATTTTACTTACAAAGAAATCATTAACGAGACGCGTCGCATTGATGTTTTGTGGTTTAATAATGCTAGATGTGCTTTTCCGCAGTGTGCTTTTGAAATTGTAGATAGCGTTTCTACGCTTAATAATGCTTTTAACCGCTGTTTGCAACTCAAAGCCTTTGCGACTAAATTTTACATTGTTGCTCCACAAATTCATCGTAAAAAATTTGAGCAAAATTTAGAGCTTGAAATCTACCGTGATAAAAAAGATTTTTTTGAATTTGTTGCTTATGATGAAATGCTTACAACTTATGAGCATTTTGTTACTAGTGGGCTTAAGGATAAGCGGTGGCTTTTTGGAGTATAAAAAATGCAAAATTCACTTTTAATTATAAAACAATGAAATTTTTAAATCATAATAAGCAAGAAAAATCTATTTGGAATATAGGAATTTGCATAGGAAATGAGAGATTAAAAGATAAAAATGGCAAAAAGGCTCATTCCACACAAAAACCAGAAGCTTTGCTTGAAAAAGTCATACTCTCTAGCACAAAAAACGGCGCTTTAGTCTTAGACCCCTTTTTTGGCACAGGCACAACAGGAGCAGTTGCAAAAAGACTAGGTCGCCATTTTATAGGAATAGAACAAGATGAAAATTATGTCAAAATTGCTAAGGCGAGAATTGAGCAAGTTTGCGTAGAAGATAATGAACTTACCAGAAATGAACTTGAAATTAAGCCTCCAAAAGTAAGTTTAGAAAAGCTCTTAAACGCGGGGTTTTTAAAGGAAAATGAGCGTTTTTATGATAAAAATCAAAATTTCATTTGCTATTTAGCGCATAATAATAAAGTTAGCGATAATAAAGAAATTTTAAGCATACACAAAATGGCAGCTAAATATCTTAATAAAGCAAATCACAATGGCTGGAGTTATTTTTACATTTTGAAAGATGAAAAGTTAATTAGCATTGATGCGTTAAGATATGAGTATGAAAACAACAAAGGCACATTATGAAACTTTACATCATTGATACAGCTTGTGCGAATTTGGCGAGTTTGAAATTTAGTCTTGAAAGACTAGGCTTTAAAGCGGAGGTTTCAAGGGATTTAAAAGAGCTTGAAAAAGCGGATAAGCTCTTTTTACCCGGTGTTGGCACAGCAGCAGCAGCGATGAGAAATTTAGAAAAATTTGGGCTTTGTGATTTTATTAAAAGCACGCAAAAGCCTCTTCTTGGAATTTGTTTAGGGATGCAAATTTTAGGGGATTTTAGTGAAGAATTAGAGCAAAAAACGCTTGGCATTATGCCTTTTAAGACTTTGAAATTTGAAGAAAAAAAGGGCTTTTCTTTGCCTCATATGGGGTGGAATGAGATTAAGAGCGAGGATCCACTTTTTAAGGGCTTAAATGGGGCTTATTTTTACTTTGTGCATAGTTATTGTGTGGGGTTAAATGACTATACTATCGCTATTTGTGAGTATTCTAAGCCTTTTAGTGCGGCTTTGAAAAAGGGGAATTTTTACGGCGTGCAGTTTCACCCTGAAAGAAGTGGCGAGGCGGGGGAGCTTTTGCTTAAAAATTTTATACAGGAGAATAGATGAAAAGTGAGCTAATACCAGCGCTTGATTTGATTGACGGGGAGGTTGTAAGGCTTGTTAAGGGAGCGTATGAGAGTAAGCAAGTGTATGATTTTAAGCCTTTGGAAAAATTAAAAGTCTATGAAAAAGCGGGGGCAAAATGGCTTCATTTGGTGGATTTAAGTGGGGCTAAAGAGCCTAGCAAAAGGCAGTTTGAGCTAATTAAAACTCTTGCATCTAATGTGAGTGCAAATTTACAAGTAGGCGGAGGCATACGCACTAAAACTGAAGTGAAAAATTTGCTAGAAAGTGGAGTTAAACGCGTGGTTATCGGCTCTTTAGCGCTTACAAATCCGCAGTTTTGTGTGGAAATTTTGCGTGAGTTTGGAGCGGATAAACTCTGCCTAGCTCTTGATGTAAAACCTGTGGGAGAGGATTTTTACCTCGCTTTAAACGCTTGGCAGGATACGAGTGAGAAAAGGCTTTTTGAAGTGCTTGAATTCTATGCAAAAGAGGGTTTAAAGCACATTTTATGCACGGACATTTCAAAGGACGGAACGCTAAGTGGTGTCAATGTAAAGCTTTACGAGCAAATCGCCTTAAACTACCCTCAAATTCATATTCAAGCAAGTGGAGGCGTGGCAGGACTTGAGGATTTAAAAAAGCTTAAGGGAATTTGTAGCGGTGTCATCGTGGGTAAGGCTTTGCTGGAGGGGATTTTTAGCGTGGAGGAGGGGCTAAGATGTTTGACCAATTAATAATTTATAAAGAACTAGCTTTAGAAATCTTAAAGCAGGATAATAAGCCCTTAAGCGTTAATGAAATTTGGCAAAAAGCTTGTGAGAAAAATTTACACAAAAAGCTTTTTAGCATAGGGCAAAATCCTATTGCTACTTTAAGAAATATCATAAATACAGACATAAGAGAAAAGCGTGAAAATTCTTTGTTTATTAGGGTTTCTCAGCAACCTACGACATTTTGGCTAAGAGCAAGACAAAATGAGCTTATAAATTTAAACTTAAGCGAAGAAAAAGAAGTGAAACTTGAAAAAACTAAATTTAATGAAAGGGATTTGCACCCCTTGCTTGTGAAATTTCTTTATGAAAATCTTGATTTTCGCTTAAATTCCAAGACCATTTATCACGAGAAAAGCAAGAAAAGCGAGAGTGGCAAGGATAAGTGGAATTACCCTGATGTTGTGGGGGTGTATTTTCCTTATGATGATTATCAAAATGAAACTTTAGGGCTTTTAGAAAGTTTGAAACTCAATAGCTATAAAATCTTTTCTTTTGAGCTTAAAATCGCGATTAATTTTTCAAATTTGAAAGAGTATTATTTTCAAGCGGTGAGTAATTCTAGCTGGGCAAATGAGGGTTATTTAGTGGTTTTAAAAGAGCTTGATAGTGAGGTTTTAAGTGAGCTTAGACGGCTTAATCAAAGCTTTGGTATAGGTGTAATACAGCTTGATGGTAGCGAAATTTCAAATTCTAAAATCGTCTTAAGTGCGAAGGAAAAAGCTTTAGATATGCAAACTATCGATATGCTTGTGGATAAAAATGAGGATTTTAAAAAATTTATTAATGATATCAATCAGCAAATTAGAGCGGGTAAAGATGCGAAAATTCAAGCAGAATTTGACAAGGTTAAAAGCGATGAGGAAATGGCAAAATACCTTAAAGAAAAGCATATTTTGGAGGGATAGATGCTAACAAAACGCATTATTGCTTGTTTAGATGTTAAAGACGGCAGGGTTGTAAAGGGGGTGCAGTTTAAAAACCATAAAGATATGGGCGATATCGTAGAACTTGCGAAATTTTATTCTCAAAATGGCATTGATGAGCTTGTATTTTATGATATTAGTGCGAGTGCGAGAGGGGAAAGGGTGAGCCGTAAATGGGTGCGTGAGGTGGCAAAGTGCATTAATATCCCTTTTTGCGTGGCAGGAGGCATTAAGAGCGAGGCGGATGCGGCGGAACTTTTGGCTAATGGGGCGGATAAAATTTCTATCAATTCCCCCGCTTTAAACGATCCTACTCTTATCACGCGTTTAGCAAAGGACTTTGGCACACAGTGCGTTGTCGTGGGTGTGGATAGCTTTAAAGATGAGAGTGGGAATTTGAAGGTGTTTCAATACACAGGCGATGAGAATAAGAGTAAGCATAGCGGTAAAAACACGCTTGAGTGGGTGAAACAGGTGCAGGATTTAGGTGCTGGGGAGGTGGTGCTAAATATGATGAATCAAGACGGCGTTAAAAAGGGCTATGACTTAGAGCAGTTAAAAGCGGTGCGTGAAATTTGCTCCGTGCCTTTAATCGCAAGTGGCGGTGCGGGAGAGATGGGGCATTTTTTAGAAGCTTTTGAGCTTGGCGTTGACGGAGCTTTGGCGGCTTCTGTGTTTCATCAAAGGCTTATTGACATTAAAGAATTAAAGCTTTTTTTGAAAGAAAATGGCGTGAGTGTAAGACTATAATGGCGACAAGTGAGGAATTTAAAAACTTCGTGCTAGAATGCCTTGAAAATGCGAATTTAAATTTTGTTTTTAGTGCGAAGAAGATGTTTGGAGATTACTGTATTTATGTGCATTTGGGAGCGAAAAAAGAGCCTTTGTTTTTGTTGTGCGATGAAAGGCTTTTCATTAAGTGTTATGACACACTTAAAGGGATTTTAGATGAAAAGGATAAGCCTTTTGAAAAGGCTAAAGATTGGTATGTTGTCGATTTTGAAAATTTGACTTTATTAAAAGAAGTGGTTGAAAAAGTGCTAAAGGAAAAAGGGTGAAACAATTTGAAAATTTGATTAAAGAGCTAGATTGGCAAAAGGTGGACGGCTTAGTTCCTGTCATCATACAGGATGCTAAAAGCTGTGAAGTTTTAATGCTTGGCTTTATGAACGAGGAGGCATTAAGAAAGAGCCTTGAGTGTGGTAAGGTCGTATTTTATTCACGCACTAAAAAAAGACTGTGGCTTAAGGGTGAAGAGAGTGGAAATTTCTTAAATATCGTAGATTTAGGGCTTGATTGCGATAAAGATAGCCTTTTAATCTTAGTCAATCCCGTAGGCGTAACTTGTCATAATGGCACTATATCTTGTTTTGAGAGCGTTTCTAAGGGGGGCGATTATGTCTTTCTTTCAAGGCTTGAGCGTTTGATAAATGCTAGAAAAATGGCTGATGAAAGTAGTTCTTACACGGCAAGCTTATTTCAAAGTGGCACGAAAAGAATCGCACAAAAGGTCGGCGAGGAAGGCGTTGAAACAGCTTTGGCGGCGGTAGCTGGAGATAGAGAGGAGCTGATTTGCGAGGGGGCGGATTTACTTTATCATCTTAGCGTGTTATTAAGCGATAAAAACTTGAGCTTAAATGATCTTATCACTAAGCTCAAGGAAAGAAATAAGGCTTAAAGCCTTATTTTACAGGGTGAAGCTCATTTGCGTAAAAGCTAACTGAGCTCATACCCTCTTTCAAAGCCCACTCATAAGCCTTAGCGACAAAAGCCCAGTTAATATGAGCGTAAAATTTCTCCAAATATGCAGGTCTAGCATTTCTATGATCGACATAATAAGCATGCTCCCATACATCGACAACTAAAAGAGGAATTTTATCATCACAAATCGGCGTAGCAGCGTTTGAAGTGCCTACAAATTCAAGTTTTTGCGTTTTATTATCTAAAACAAGCCAAAACCAACCCGAGCCAAAAACCCCTGTCGCACCTTTAATAAATTCGTCTTTAAAGCTTTCTAATGAGCCAAAATTTTTTTCTAAAGCCGCTTTTAAATTTGGGCATTCACAGGTGCTTTGACTTGGAGTAATGCAGTCAAAATAAAAATCGTGATTATACACCTGAGCTGCGTTGTTAAACACTCCGCCACTCGAGCTTTTAATAATGCTTACTAAATCTTTTCCCGCAAATTCGGTATTTTGGATAAGATTGTTAAGATTATTAACATAAGTTTGGTGGTGTTTGCCGTGATGATAACTAAAGGTCTCAGCACTTAAAAAATCGCCAAAAGCATTAGTATCGTAAGGTAATTTTCTTAATTCAAACATCGTGTCTCCTTTAAAGTTTGATAGGAAATTTTAACAAAAAATCATTAAAAAAGAGTAAAATACTCTTTTAATTTAGAAAAATTTAAAATTTGAGTTACATTAACAGCATTTTATTTAAAGTTTTATTTGCTCTATTTACGGCAGAAATTTTTGCGATTTCTTTAAAATATGGAATTAAATTCATTTTCAGCTTTTTTAAGTTTTTGTAAGCTCACTTTTTGTCTTTAAAAATTTGCTTGTTTTATAAAATTCTTTTTTAATTTTTTTAACATCAAAAATCCAAAATTTAAGCAGCGCTATATAGCTTTGCATAATCCCCCCCCCCCCCCGTGTCCTTTGGAGCAAGCCTTGATCTAATTTATAACTTAAGTGATTTTTAATATTTTGTGCTTCTTCATAGTCTAAAAATTGTTGTGTAGTTTCTAAATTTTCTTTTTTGTGTGTGCTTTTGATGTAATATAAAACATAAGGCAAACACACATAACCAAAAAGGGACTTTGAGCATTCTATCATCGCTTGACCCAACTTATAGCTTAAATGTTGCTTTATTGCAAAACAAGCGCTTTCATTTTGAGCTAAGATAAATTTGGGTCGCATGAATTCTTTGAGAACTATTTGCTTTTTTTTAATTTTAAGTTCTAAATTTTTCGCTTTTAGAGATTTTAAATTTTCTTTAGAGCCCAATTGTTTAAAAGCTTCACATTCTTTTTTAAGCATTTCATATTTTTGCTTAACATCACTTCCAAAACCAACGATAAAATCCTCTCTTTGCATAAAATAATCCCTATTGAAAGTATAATCAATTAAAATTTTCACTCCCTCATCGCAGCCGTTAATATAACCTGCGTTAAAATTTGCAAAAAAACATAGACTTTCTAAAAAATAACGCAGATCTGCCACAGGAAGCCTTTTAAACTGCCCATGACACACGAGATAAAACTTATAATTAAGTCCAAAATGCTTAAATTCAGGGTGATTTTGATAAATATCTAAATAAGTATTGATTCGTAAATCGCTAACATAAATCAAATCAGGTCGTGTATAAAAAATCAAATCATATTTAAAGCCCTGCTCTTTTTCATAAGCTTGACGGAGTTTATTGCCCTCTTCAATACTTTTCAACATCCCATGTTCGTTCTCTTCTAAATGACCTATATTAAGGGCTTTTGGGCGAAATATCCTTTGCAAATTTTCTTCATCACTTTTTAGAACAAAGCGATTTTTAAGGTTAGGATTGTGATGATGCCAAGTTTTTGCGTTATGTTCGAATTTATCGTAAGTATAGATGAAAAAATCGACCTCCCAACCATCAGCTTCGTTTATCTTTACAATATGTTTAAATAAACTTTTATAAGTTTTCTCATAAGTTCTTAGATGTCAGTAAAACTGCACCGCAAGTCTTTTTTCATCACAACTTCCTTAAAATCTCACTTGCTTAGAAGAATTAATAAGAGAAAAAAATTCGCGTCTTGTTTTTTCATTTTTAAGAAAAAGTCCCCTAAGTGCCGAAGTGGAGGTCGTGGAATTTGCCTTTTGAACGCCTCTCATCTCTACACACATATGTCTTGCTTCAAGCACGACTCCAACACCTTTAGCACCGACATTTTGCATTAAAGCTTCTGCGATTTGCTCGGTAAGCTGCTCTTGAATTTGTAATCTTCTAGCAAAAACCTCCACAAGTCGTGGAATTTTAGAAAGTCCAACGACTTTTTTATCTGGGATATAGGCAATGTGAGCTCGCCCAAAAAAAGGCAAAAGATGATGCTCGCAAAGGCTGTAAAATTCAATATCTCTGACCAAAACCATTTCATTGTTTGAGCTATCAAAAAGAGCGTTATTTAAAATTTCTTTCACATCTTTTTTATAGCCATTTGTTAAAAATTCATAAGATTTAAAAACGCGTGTAGGAGTTTTTAAAAGTCCTTCTCTTTGAGGATTTTCGCCGATAAGCTCAAGCATATTTTTCACACAATTTTCAAATTTCTCTTGCAAAATTCTCTCCACAATTTATAATTTCTTAATTTTATCATATTACTCTTTAATTTTTATGCAAGTAATAAGGAAAAATTTGCTATACTTTCAGCCTGAATTTTATTTGAAGGAAAAAAATGGAAGTAAAAGCCAAGCAATTAGACTCTGCCAATGCCGCTGCAAGCGTGAAAATTCCAAGTGGATCGATTAATACTGAGGTAGAAAATTTAGCTAAAAAAGCTTCTAAAACAATAAAAATGGACGGCTTTCGTCCGGGTAAGGTGCCTGTAAGTGCCGTTTTGAAAAGATATGAGAAAGAATTAAGAAACGATGCCGAACAAAATCTTTTCAAAAATGCCGTAGATAGTGCTTTAAAGGAGCTTAAAAAAGATTTAAAAGAACTTGTGGGTGAGCCTTATTTTGAAAAATTTGAGCGTGAAAATGATGCGATTATCGCCGAACTTATTCTTTCTTTTAAGCCTGAATTAAAGCTTGAGGGTTATGAAAAATGCATCCCTGAATTTAGCACTCCAAAGGTCAGTAAAAAAGAAATCGATGAGAAAAAAAATGAGCTTTTAAAACGCTATGCCACAACTGAAGCAATTAAAACAAAAAGGGCTTTAAAAGAGGGTGATTATGCGAAATTTGACTTTGAAGGCTTTATAGATGGTAAGGCTTTTGATGGAGGTAAGGCTGAAAACTATGTGCTTGAAATAGGCTCTAAGCAATTTATCCCGGGCTTTGAAGAGGCGATGGTGGGTATGAAAAGTGGCGAAGAAAAGGACATTTCGGTAACTTTCCCTAAAGAATATGGAGCGGCAAATTTAGCAGGTAAAGATGCAATTTTTAAAATCAAACTACACGAAATTCAGGAGCTTAAATTTCCAGAATTAAACGAAGAACTTCTTAAAAAACTTCTTCCAAATGAAGAAAAAGCAAGTGAAGAGCTTTTAGATGAAAAACTTAAAGAGCAGATTAAAAATGAAAAATTATTCAAGCTTATTAACGAAGAATTAAAGGCGAAATTTGCGGATTCTTTGATTGAAACCTTTGAATTTGATTTGCCTAAGGGTATTTTGGAGCAAGAGATTGATATGCAGTTTAGACAAGCTTTTGGTGCCTTTAGCGAAGAAGAGAAAAAAGAAATTCAAAATGATAAAGACAAATATGAAGCTAAGAGAAATAGCTTTAAAGATGAAGCGAAAAAAAGCGTGAAACTTACCTTTATCATTGATGAGTTAGCCAAGCTTAGAAAGATTGAAGTGAGCGATCAAGAGCTTGTTCAAGCGGTATATTTTGAGGCATATCGCTATGGTTTTAATCCTAAAGAGCATTTGGAAAATTATAAAAAACAAGGTGCTTTACCAGCGGTTAAAATGGCTTTGATTGAAGAAAAGCTTTTTAATGACATTTTTATGCCTAAGGAAAAGGCTAAAAAAGAAAAGAAAGAAGATAAATAATGTATATCCCTTATGTAATAGAAAAAACGAGTCGCGGAGAGAGAAGCTATGACATCTACTCACGCCTTTTAAAAGATCGCATTGTGATGTTAAGTGGCGAGATTAATGACGATGTGGCATCTTCTATCGTGGCACAACTCTTATTTTTAGAAGCGGAGGATCCACAAAAAGATATTTATCTTTACATTAACTCCCCAGGTGGCGTAATAACGAGTGGTTTTAGCATTTATGATACGATGAATTATATTAAGCCTGATGTTTGCACCATTTGTATAGGGCAAGCTGCTTCTATGGGGGCATTTTTGTTAAGCTGTGGAGCAAAGCAAAAGCGTTTTGCTCTACCAAATTCACGCATTATGATTCATCAGCCCTTAGGTGGAGCAAGAGGACAAGCCACAGATATAGAAATTCAAGCAAAAGAAATTTTAAGACTTAAAACCATACTTAATGAAATTTTAGCCCAAAACACCAATCAAAAAATCGCCAAAATCACCAAAGATACCGAAAGAGACTTTTTTATGAGTGCGGTTGAGGCTAAAGAATATGGGCTTATCGATAAGGTTTTAGAAAAAAGCTTTAAGTAGGACAGCGTGGTAAGAAAAATCATCACTTATCCTAACAAAAGGCTTTTTTTAAAATCTTTACCTGTGGAAAAATTCGACCAAGAGCTTCACACTTTACTTGATGATATGTATGAAACTATGCTTTCAAGTGGTGGTGTGGGACTTGCGGCTATACAAGTTGATGTGCCTTTGAGGATTTTTATCGTTAATATTATCGATGAAAATGAAGAGCAAAAAAAAGAAGATTTGTTAGAAATTATCAATCCGGTCATAACTCCTCTTAATGACGAGCTTATCGTTTGCACGGAGGGTTGTTTGAGTGTGCCTGATTTCTTCGAAGAAGTGCAAAGGCATCGTAAAATCACACTTAAATACCAAGACCGCTTTGGTAAAGAAAAAGAGCTTGAGGCGGAAGACTTTTTAGCTGTGGCGATCCAGCACGAAAATGACCATTTAGACGGGCATTTATTTATAGAAAAACTTCCTTTTTCTAAACGCGAAAAATTTAGTAAAGAATTTAAAAAGCAACGCAAATCAAAAAAAGCAAATGAAAAAATTTAAATGCTTAAGCTTTAGCGATGAATTGGACTTAATCGATGTAGAAAGCGTTTTTACAAGAGGACTGCCAAATCTTAGCATAGTAGGTTTGCCAAATTCTGCCATTAAAGAAAGTGTAGAGAGGATTAAAGCGACTCTTTTAACTTGCGATTTTACCTTTCCCGCTAAGAAAATCACCATTAATCTAAGCCCTTCTGGTATCCCCAAAAAGGGCTCACACTTTGACCTTGCTATCGCACTTTTGATTTTACTGCAAAATGAGGAGAACTTGGACGATTTTTTTGTCGTGGGAGAACTTGGACTTGATGGAAGTGTCAAAAGCACAAATGAGCTTTTTTCCTTGCTTTTATTTTTAAGCACTAAGCTTAAAAGAGCCAAACTTGTCGTGCCTAAAAGCCTTGCTCTCAAAGCCTCAATGATACCAAATTTAGAAATTTATGGTGTCGAAAATTTATTTGAAGCTTTAGAATTTTTTAAAGAGAAAAATTATGAAAAATTCCGCCACACTCAAAGCCACCCCCTTTTTGCCAAGCCCTTATTAATAGAAAATGAGCCTTATATCATCAATGACGAATTTAAGCTTGACTTCATCGATGTGAAGGGGCAAGAGCTTGCCAAAAAAGCTTGTATCATCGCCGCTCTTGGTATGCATAATATACTTTTTGAAGGAAGTGCTGGAAGTGGTAAGAGTATGTGTGCTAAAAGGCTTGTTTATATTATGCCGCCGCAAAGTTTAAGCGAAATTTTAATGCAAAATGCCTATATGTCGCTAGATTCTAAGGATTGCGAATTTGCTAAAAGGCGTGTTTTTAGACATCCACATCACACTAGCACGAGGGCTAGCATTTTTGGAGGTGGAACGCTTAATGCCAAAATAGGTGAGGTCGCTTTAGCAAATGGCGGAGTGCTGTTTTTTGATGAATTTCCGCATTTTTCTAAACAGGTGATAGAGAGTTTAAGAGAGCCTTTAGAAGATTATGAAATTCATATTTCAAGGGTCAATTCTAAAATTACTTACCAAACCAAATTTGCCTTCATCGCCGCACAAAATCCTTGCCCGTGTGGAAATTTATTTTCTAAAAATCTCGCTTGTGTTTGCACAGAAAATGAGGTGAAAAAATACAAAGCGCGTATTTCATCGCCTATTTTAGATAGAATAGATCTTTATGTAGCTATGGATGAAATAAGCAAAGATGATAAGCCAAGCCTAAGTTCAAAGCAAATGAGTGAGCTTGTTTTGGAGGCTTTTAGCTTTTCTAAAAAAAGAGGGCAGAGGGAATTTAATGGCAAGTTAAAAGATGAGGATTTGAAGCATTTTTGCATTTTAAGCAAGGAGGCAAAAGATGTGCTAGATATGGCTATATCGCGTTTTAAACTCTCAAGGCGTTCCATTAATAAAAGCTTAAAGGTCGCTAGAAGCTGTGCGGATTTAAAACAAAGTGAAATCATAGAAAAAAGCCATCTTTTGGAGGCTTTGAGTTTTAGGATTAAAGATGTATGAGGGTATAATTTTAGCATTTATTTTGATTTTATTATGTGCTTTTGTCGTGCTTTATAGGATCAAACAAAAGGATATTTTAGCCCTAAAAGAAGATAATGAAAATAAAAAAGACGCTTTATATAAAGCTCTTTCAAGGTGCGAAATTTTAGAAAATTCACTTAAAGAAAAAGAAATGCAATATAAAGAATTTATGTCATTACAATTAAGAGAAAGAGAAAATTTAAAGCAAGATTATGAAAAAACTCTTAATCTCTTAGAGCAAAAATTAGAAAATAATCTCCAAAAGCAAAATTTAAATTATCTTAATCAAAACAAAATTATGCTAAATGAGGACATTAAAAAGCTTTTGGAGGAGATTTTTGTGCCTGTAAAAAAAAGTGTAAGAGAATATAGTGAAAGATTAAGCCAAAATGAAATTAGCCTTCAAAGTAATATTAAAAATATGTTTGAATTTTCTCAAACTATCAAAACAAATGCCGATAAACTCGCCACTATACTCAAAGGAGATAAAAAAATTCGCGGGAATTTTGCCGAACTTCAACTTCAAAATATCCTAGAAAATAGCGGTTTAATCAAAGAGGAGCAATATAAACTCCAAGTACCGTTTAAGGAGGATTTAAAAAGCTATATTGCGGACGCTGTTGTGTTTTTAGACTCGCAAAAAAATATCATCATCGATGCGAAATTTCCCCTGCCAAATGATTTTGATTTTAGCGATTTAAATGAACGCGTTTGCAAAGAACTTGCCTTTAATCTTAAAGAAAGAATTGATGAGCTTAGCAAAAAGCCTTATACGAAATTTAGCCCTTACACTTATGATTTTATCTTGCTTTTTATCCCCTATCAAAATCTTTTAGACCTTGCCCTTAGCGTTGATGCCTCGCTCTATCAATACGCTTATAAGAAAAAAATTTATCTCACCACTCCACACACGCTTTTTATGGCGTTAAATACCATTAATATTTCTTGGAGACACATTAAAAGCAATGAAAATATTTTAAAAGCCTTTGAGGAGCTTGGTAAATTTCACGATAAATTTGCAGGGGTTTTAGAGGATTTTGATAAGCTTAAAAATGCAAGCAAAAGCCTTAATACTCAAATAGAAAATCTGCAAAATAAGCTTTTTTCAGGGACAGGAAATTTAAACTCAAGGGTAAGTAAGCTTAAAGATTTGGGCGCAAAAACACAAAAAAGCTTAGAAAAGTGGAGTGAGTGATGAAGGCTGTCGTTAAGGAAAGTAAAAGCCTTGATTTAAGAGCAGTAAGTTTAGGGCTTGATGAACTTATTTTAATGGAAAATGCTGGCATAGCCTTAGCAAAATTAATCAAAAAAGAGTGTAAAAAGATTCAAAATAAAAGGGTGCTTTTTTTGCTAGGTGGGGGAAATAATGCTGCTGATGGGCTTGTAGCCTTGCGTCATCTTAAAAAAGCCAAAGCCTATAAGCTAGGTTTTAAAGAAAATGCTATGTTTTTAAAACAAGAGCAAATTTTAAAAAATTATGGCTTTTCTTTTCTTAATAAAGAGCCTAAAATAAAGCGTTATGGTGTGATAGTGGATTGCATTTTTGGGAGTGGTTTTAAGGGGAATTTGGACGCAAAAACGGCAAATTTTTTAAAAAAGATTAATCAGCATAAAGCCCTTAAAATCGCCTGTGATATACCCACTGCTTTGGGAAGTGAGGTTTGCTTTAAAGCGGACATTACGCTAAGTATGGGGGCGTTTAAGGAACTTTTACTAGAGGATTTTGCGAAGGAATTTGTGGGGCGATTGAGACTTGCAAAGCTTGGGATTTCTCATAAGCTTTTTAGCACAGAAATAAAAACATATTTACTTGAAAAAAAGGATTTAAAACTCATTAAAAGAAAGACTGGAACAAATAAGGGAGCTTACGGACATATCGCCATAGTGGGAAACGCAGGAGCAGCGAATTTAGCAGGACTTGGGGCTTTAAATTTTGGAGCGGGATTAGTTTCTCTTGTAAAAGAAAAGCCAAATTCGGCACTTTTAATGCAAAAAGAAAATTTGGATTTTAATTTTAGTGCTGTCGCCCTTGGAATGGGACTTTTAAATTTAGAACTTTTAAAAGATGAGAATTTGAGCAAAAAACCCTTAGTTTTAGACGCTAATGCCTTTTTAGATGAGGCTATTTTATCCTTTTTACAAAGAGAAGATGTGATTTTAACTCCACATCCTAAAGAATTTACAAGACTTTTTAAAATGTGTTTTAAGCAGAATTTAAGTGTGCAAGATTTACAAAAAAATCGCTTTTTTTATGCGGAACAATTTAGTCAAAAATACCCTTGCGTTTTGGTTTTAAAAGGTGCAAATACAATCATTTCACAAAAAGATAAACAATTTATCGTCAATCTTGGCAAAGCAAATTTAGCAAAAGGTGGAAGTGGCGATGTTTTAGCGGGAATGATAGCCGCACTTTTAGGAGCTGGTTTTAGTCCCTTAAAAGCTGCTAAAAACGCCGTTTTAGCACACGCTCTTGTTTCAAAAACATATCAATTTAACGCAAATAGCTTTGATGCTTTAAAACTTATAAAAGGACTAAAATGCTTATAAAACTTGCCATACTTTTTAGCGGAAATGGAAGTAATTTAGAAAATTTACTCACAAAACTTCATCAAAAAACCTTTGGTAAAACGCATTTTGAAGTGGTGCTTTGTTTGTGTAACAAAAGGGACGCTTATGGTATAGAAAGAGCTAGGAAATTTGGGCTTGAGAGCGTGATTATCGAACATAAAAATTTTAAAAGTCGCGAGGAATTTGATGAAGTGGTAGTTGAAAAGATTAAGGAAAGTGGGGTGGATTTAACGATTTTGGCAGGTTTTATGCGAATTTTAAGTCCTGTTTTTACACAAAATGTGAAAGCGATTAATCTTCACCCCTCACTTTTGCCTCTTTTCAAGGGTGCAAATGCTATAAAAGAAAGCTTTGAAAGCGATATGAAAGTCGCTGGTGTGAGTGTGCATTGGGTCAGTGAGGAGCTTGACGGAGGAAAAATCATCGCACAAAAAGCTTTTGAAAAGAAAAATTTGAGCTTTGAGGAATTTGAGGCACAAATTCACGCTTTAGAATATGAGCTTTTGCCTCAAAGCGTGATTGAGCTTTTTGATAAATCTTAAAAATATTTTCATTAAAGAGCAGAAAATAAAAAGAAAATCAAAAAACTCATACCTAGTTTTCACTAGGTATAAATTAAAGCTTCTAAAACTTCTTCTTCTTCACATCTTCAAGGATATTATTTGCTATATCACTAACATTATTAGAGATAATTGCACTTTCATTAGCTATTTCTACATTATCCTTAGTGGTTTGGTCGATTTGAGCTACACTTTCATTAATCTGTGTGATACCAGCAGTTTGTTCTTTAATACTTTCTGCCATATCATTGATAGATTGAACGAGAAGGTTAGTGTTTGCTTCTATCTCACTTAAAGACTTTTGGGTTCTTTCAGCTAGTTTTCTAACTTCATCAGCCACGACGGCAAAGCCTCTTCCGTGTTCTCCTGCTCTTGCAGCTTCAATAGCAGCATTTAAAGCTAGAAGATTGATTTGGTCAGCTATATCACCTATAATGCTTGTTACATTTTTAATCTCCTCACTTTGAGTGATAACATCACTTGTCTTTTGAGAGACATTTTGCATAGAGGAAGTAATCTCTTCTAAAGCAGCAGCTGTTTCTTCTAGTGAAGCTGCTTGAGAATTTGAACTTGTTGTTAAGTTTTGCACAGCGTTTTGAAGTTTGGAGCTTT
>NZ_JANURX010000016.1:0-34955 GCF_030250085.1 Campylobacter felis | reverse complement strand
CGATATCGCGTCCGTCATTTTTCACCAAAGAAAGACGACCGTAATTTTCTTCCATATTTTTAGCGATACCAGCCCCAGCACCGATAGCCCCTGTGATTTTAATCCCACGACCATCTGCTGAAGTAAGCACTAGCTTACCCTCTTCATCTAGGGCTGCTTGAACGCCTGTGGTGTCTTTAACGGCATTGATAGATGCAAGAAGGGCGCCGTTTTTATCCCCATTTTCGTATGCCACTTTGCCGATAGTTACGCCGTTAATAGCGAAATTTTCATTTGTTGTGCCTTTCATAATAGTTCTTGCACCTACTGTTTGGACATTGAAACTAGCACGAACACCTGTTCTATCAGCTACTCTGTTAATCTCTTCAGCCAAAGCACCAAGTCCAGTTCCAACGGAAGTAGAGATTTTAATCGCTTGGAATTTAAAATCGTCAATACCATTATAATTTTTAATGGTCATTTGAGCCGTGCCACTCTTTATGATTTGCTGACCTGTTTCAAATCTTGTAAGACCGATTTTAGAGCTTTGAGTCGCACCGATAGTTGCTTTTATAGTTTGATTAGACTGTGAGCCTATTTGAAACTCTTGATTGATGAAACCACCACTTAAAAGCTGCTTTCCGTTAAAGGAAGTTGTATTAGCGATGTTGTCAAGCTCTTCCATAAGCCTGTTGATGTCAGCTTGAAGCATAGTTCTTGTTTTAAGACTTTGACCATCTTGAGCTGCTTGAGTTGCCTTAGTTTTGATAGTGTCTAAGATTTTAAGCTGCTCGTCCATAGCCTTATCAGCTGTTTGTAAGATACCAAGTGCATCGTTACCATTATTAATAGCTTGCCCTAAAGTGGCTGCTTGAGAACGCAAAGAATCCGCTATCGCCATCCCTGAAGCATCATCTGCTGCTGAGTTAATTCTAAGACCAGAACTTAGTCTCGCCAAAGAAGCATCTAGGCTCTTGCTATTAAGGTCGGAGTTAGCTTTAGCGTTAAGTGCCGCAACATTTGTGTTAATACGAAATCCCATTTTAAATCCTTTTAAATGAATTCAAGCTCTAATCCTTGAGCTTGTTATCCACTATATCGTTTAGTTTAAAAAAAAGTTTATAGCTTTTTAGAAAAAATTTGAAAGAAATGAAAAAATGGGGGCGTGAGTGTGTTGGGTGTGTGTTGGCGGCGGCGTGGTTGGGGGGGGGGGGGTTAATTTAAGCTAGTCAAGGTAAAAAAAGCTTACAATTTGCCCAATAATCTTGTCTTCTAAGGAAAGCTGACAGCGAGGTTTATCGCTTAGATACGCCGTCCTTGCTAAAAGGCTTGTTTGTTGCGTGGCATTTTGGCTTTGAATTTGGATATTAACTTGCAGGGTGTAAAAATTCTCCACTAGCCATTCTCCTTTGCTTTCAAGGGGGTCAAGATTAAAGAAAAAATCGGCTGAAGTGCTGACTCTTTGGGCGTAGGAGTGTTTTTTAAAGTCGATGTAGTTGAGTAAAATTTCATAGGTTGGATTTTCTTTTACCTCTTTCAAACCTAAATTTTGAAGGCTTTGTGAGAGTTTAAAAGCAAGTTCGCTTTGTGTGGAGGAGGCGTTATGAAAGATGATTTTAAAGCTTTCATTTTTCTTAGCCTTGATGAAAACGCCCTCGTTGTTTAAAGTGAGGGTAGTTTGCATTAAGCCTTGTGATGTGCAAGAAGCAAAAAACAAGGCTATAAAAAGGCTTAAAAAAGCTTTCATTGTATAATGGTCGGTGTAGCGACAAGCCCTAAGGAGCGATATTTTCTATAAAGTTCAAAAATGGCTTTAGTTTCGGCTTCGCTTATTTTAGGGTAGCTTTTAAGCTCTGGGTCAAAATACTTTCTTAAAATGGCAAGTTTTTCGGCGTCTGTTTTAGCGTTTTTGCTTTCTTTATAAATCAAAGCGGATTTTTCAAAAGCACTTTTTCCGTGTGCGACTGGGGTTAGGATAAGGTTGATTTGCTTGGTTTTAAGCTCTTCTTCTATACTTTTAAGCTGCTCTATGCAGTAAGGACATTCAGGGTCAGAAAAAACATAAATGCTAGGCTTGTTTTTATCTCCAAGTGTGATTTTCATCGTTTCTTTTTGCACTTCTTTCTTGGCATTTTTGGCAAAATTCTCACGCGCTTCTTCGAATTTTTTAATTTCAAATTCTTGGCGGTAAGAGGTTTTAGCCTTAAGGTCGATGATGTCAGGGACGATTAAATTATCCTTTGTGAAAAGCACCTCCTCTTGCTTTGCGCCTTGCACCTCTATGCTTAACACTACGCTTTCAAAGCCCGTATCGGCAACTTTCTCTCTTTTGACTATGCTAAGTTTTGCGTCTGGAAATTGTGCTTTAACACTGCTAGAGTAAAAGTCTAAAATTTCTTTATCACTCGCGGCAAAAAGGCTTAAACAAGCACTTGCTAATAATATAATTTTTTTCATTTGTATCCTTTCGTTTTTGACATTATAAGATTAAAATTTTAACCTATCGAAAGCTTTTTTCAATTTGGTAAGAAAATTTTTTAAAGCAAAACGATAAAATAAATTTTTAGCATATTTGTTAGGATTTGAGATGATTTTTTTAAGTTTTCTAAGCTCTCTATGCTTAAAAATTTCAAGTTTTAAATTTTCATCTTTAAATTCTTTTGCAAAACGCTCTAAAAATTCTTTTTTAAATTTTTCATCGATTCGGTTTAAATTCCAACAGTAAGATCTAAATTTCTTATAGAGGAGAATTTCTTTAAATTCCATTAAATTTCGGCTCCTTAAAAACTCCTCCATAAAATCATATTCGTCACATAAACAATAAACTTTTTCTTTGGAATTGCAACTTGAGCCCATATTATCTTGCCTATAATAATAATAAGCTTTTTTATGGAAATAAATCCTACTTGCACTAATAATAGTGATAAACCAAAAGCCAAGATCCTGATAAGAAGCCCCGGCGGATTCATGAAATTTTAGCTCCGATTTTTGTAAAAAATCGGAGCTAAACAGCCCCGGCTGATTCATATTCCAAGAATTTTTTAAGATTTCTTGTTTAGTCAAAGCAGTGTTTTTACAAACAGCCCCGGCTGATTCAAAATGCAAATCCTTGTGATAAAATCCCTCATCGTAAGCTATATTCTTATACTCAAATTCCCTTTCTTCCCTATCGTAAAAATCATAAATATCACTTTTTAAAATATCAACATTTTTATTTTTAGCTAAAGCGTAAAGCTCCTTATACATATCAAGGTCTATATAATCATCACTCTCCACTATCCCTATATACTCGCCACTTGCCGCCGCAATACCTAAATTCATTTGATAGCCATAGCTTTTTTTATCACTGATGATGAGCTTTATCCGCTCGTCCTTAGCTTGATATTTTTTGATAAGCTCAAGTGTGCCGTCCGTAGAATTTGCATCAACACAGATGATTTCTATCTCTTTTAAGCTTTGATTGATGACGCTTTTAATGCATTCATCATAATAATTAATTGAATTTAAAGAGGGGATAATAACAGAAACTTTCACGCTCATTTTAATCCTTATAATTCACTTTCACAAAATTTCAAAGCGGATTTTACCACATCCTGCATATCATAGTAACGATATTCCCCAAGCCTCCCGCAAAAATGCACATTTTTCTCCGCTTTTGCTAGAGCTAAATAGCTCTCATACAAAGCGGTATTTTTCGCATCATTGATAGGGTAGTAAGGCTCTATATCCTTACTCCAGCTCAAAGGATACTCCCTGCTTATCAGCGTTTTTTCTTGTGTGCCAAATTCAAAATGCTTATGCTCGATGATTCTAGTATATGGCGTCTTGAAATCTGTATAATTCACAACCGCCACGCCCTGATAATTAGGCATATCTAAAAGCTCGTGTTCAAATTTCAAACTCCTATACTCCAAAGCCCCAAGCTTATAGCCAAAATAAGAATCAATCGTTCCTGTGAAAATAATCTTTTTAGCTTTTTTGCTAAATTCTTCTCTACGCTCTATAAAATCAACATTTAGCAAGACTTCACACTTATCCAAAAGTTTTTCAAAAATCTTTGTATAGCCCCCCTTAGGAATGCCCTGGTAGGGGTCGTTAAAATAATTATTATCATACACAAAACGCACAGGAATGCGTCTAATGATAGATTTTGGTAAATCTTTACAAGCCTTACCCCACTGCTTTTGCGTGTAGCCTTTAATAAATTTTTCATACACATCAACACCCACTAAAGAAATGGCTTGCTCCTCCAAATTCTTAGGCTCACCCTTAATGCTTGCTTTTTGCTTTTCTATAATCTCTCTTGCTTCGCTTGGAGTGCTAATGCCCCATAATTTCGAAAAAGTGTTCATATTAAAAGGGAGATTATAAATTTCACCCTTATAATTTGCTATGGGAGCATTAATAAAATGATTAAATTCGCAAAATTGCTGCATATAATCCCAAATGCGTTTTTCATCAGTGCGGAAAATGTGTGCACCGTAATAATGCACATTAATCCCCTCTACCTCTTTAGTGTAGCAGTTCCCACCTGTATGCTCTCTTCTTTCAAGCACAAGGCATTTTTTACCTCTCTTACTTGCCTCATAAGCAAAAATACTTCCAAAAAGCCCCGCTCCAACTATCAAATAATCATACATTAAAGTCCTTGAGAATCCTAAAAATTTATCGAAAAAATCTTACCTAAAATTTTGTTTTTTTGAAATCAAAAAATTCCACAAAAAAACTCATAATTTTACCAATTTTGTGTGAATAATGTTTGATTTTAAAAAGCGTTTTTCGTCTTTTTTTATAATTCTTTCATCAAGGTCTAGGAATTCTAGGTAGGCTATGGCGTATTTTCTTGAAAAATTAAATTTATTTTTCATCGTTTGCACATCTAAGCTTGTATTTTTAAGTAAATTTAAAAGCTCTTCTTTAAAGTTTAAAAGCGTGGCTTTATCGATAAAAAGATTATGCGCTAAACGCACGACTAAGCCTTCTTTTGTGAGTTTTTTAAGCAGGACATCGCCGCTTTTTCTATCAAGCTCTAAGCTCTCATAAAGATTATAGGGCGCTTGCACTTGTAAGGCTTGGGCTTTGATTTTCTCATATAAGGCGTTTGAATTTTTTTCTTGTAGCTTTTCAAATTCTACGCCTTTTTTGAAAAATATCCCATTTTTAAATTCCAAAATAGGCATATTTTCTAAAGCAAAAGCACAAATTCCCTCACTCGCCCACGCATTTCTTAGAGCTAGGGAGTGTGCTGAAAGCATAGCGTAGGGGTTTTTTGCTAGAATTTTGTGGATTGAGTTTTGAAGTAAATCAACACAACTTAAATCATAAATGTTAAGGTTTTTCTCATCGACAAAAACCTCTTTTAAATTTTTAGCTATTTCAAGGGCTTGGCTGTGATTAAGTTTAAACCTTTGATAGCTAGAAAGCAGTCCAAAGCCTTTTTTATGAGCGTTTTTAAGCAGATCGAAGGCTCTTAAAAAATCCTTATTTAAAAGCAGGTCTAAAAGCTTTAGTTTAAGCTCTTTATTTAGCGGTTCGCTCACAGGATTTAGCACGACTCCACCGCCTTTTACACGCCCATTTTCAAGCAAGATAAATCTCTCATCAAAGCATAAATACATAGGCTTTTTAAAGCGAATTTCCGCATAATACTCTCCTACTTTTAGCTCTTTTAAGATATGAATTTTTACTTCAAGTTGTTTTGTGCCGACACAAAAGACATAGTTTTGATTAGCTAAATTTGGAGCTTTCACATAAGCTTCGATTTGTAAAAAGGGCTTGAAAAAACCTTTTTTACTAAGCAAAAAGCCTTTTTGTAAGTTTTTATAATCGCAGTTTAAACTGAGTGCAACTCTGGCGGGTGCTTTGATTGCGTTTAAATTTGAGTCGTGGTTTTGGATATTTTTGACAATGAGTTCTTTTTGTGTGTCAAGGCAGATGATTTTTTCTTTTAAAGCAATTTCACCTTCATTTAAAGAGCCTGTAACTATGGTGCCTACACCTTTTAAAGAAAAAACCCTATCGATATAAAAGCGAAAAATGGCTTCTTTACTTTCTTTTTCTTGGAGGGAAAAAAGATAGTTTTTAAGGCTTTCTATGCCTAAATTTGAACGCACAGAAGTGTGAAAAATTTTGAGTGGCTTAAGAGAAAGTTGGGCGGTGATTTCTTTTGTTTTAGCGTCTATATCCTCGCATAAATCGCACTTATTTAATACCAAAATGAGGTCTTTAACCCCTAAAAGTTCCAAAACGCTAAGATGTTCCAAGCTTTGTGCCTTTAAGCCCTCGTTAATATCCACGACAAATAAACAAGCATTTAACGCAAAAGCTCCGCTTATCATCGTTTTAAGTAAGTCTTTATGCCCGGGCGTGTCGATGAAGGAGAGTTTTTTATCCTCCGTTTCTAAGCTTGAAAAGCTAAGGCTTAGGGTGATTTGCCTTTCTTGCTCTTCTTTGAGTGTATCGCCCTCAAAGCCGTTAAGTGCTTTGATAAGTGAGGTTTTTCCGTGGTCTATGTGTCCTGCTGTGCCGATGATTAGCATAAATTCTCCATTTTATTGATGAGTTTTACTAGCCTTTCTAGCTCGTTTTCTTGTATGCTTCTAAAATCAAGCACTAGATTTTTATCCTCTATCCTTGCGATAATGCCTTGTTTTCTAAAATTTTCTTGCATTTTAAGGGCGTTTCCGTTAAAGCTTAGAACAAAACTTTCAAGCGTTTTATCAGGCAGTGAGCCACCACCCACTAGGCTTTTACTTGGTTTTAAAAGGCTTTTAAATTTCAGCTCTTTTTGCACCCTTAAAGCTTTCGTCTTAATATGCGTTAAATCATCATTTAAAAGCCTTAAAGTAGGGATTTTATCATAATCTTTTTGTAAATACGCCTTTAAGCTTTCATTTAAAAAAATAAGGCTAAGTTTATCAATACGAAGCATTCTTAAAAGCTGATTTTTTCTTAATTTTTCAATGAGTCTTTTTTTACCAAGTATAATACCAGCTTGTGCCGAGCCAAAAAGCTTATCACCGCTAAAGCTTAAAAGGTCGCATTGTTTTACAAGTTTTTTGATTTCAGGCTCATCAATGCTTAAGTTTTTAGGAAGCTTTTCACACCACCCAGAGCCTAAGTCGTAATAGCTAATGAGTCTTTTTTTCTTCGCTAAAATCCCCAAATCCTTAATGCTTACTTCCTCACAAAAGCCCTTAAGCGTGAAATTTGATTTATGCGTTTTTAAGATGAGCTTTGTTTCTTTTGTGATAGCGTTTTCGTAGTCCCTTAAGTGCGTTTTATTACTCGTGCCTAGCTCTTTTAAACGCACTCCAGCGGCTTTAATGACTTCAGGGATTCTAAAATTTCCTCCGATTTCGACAAGTTCCCCCCTTGAGCTTAACACTTCTTTACCAAAAGCTAAGGAATTTAGCACTAAGAAAACAGCGGCGGCGTTATTATTGACGATTAAGGCATCTTCGCACTCAAAAAGAATTTGAAGCTTTTCAAGCATGGCGTCATAGCGTGAGCCTCTTTTTCCGCTTTTAAGATTAAATTCCAAATTTGTATAAGAGCAAAGGTTTTTTTGACAGCTTTTAAAAAGCTTTTCATTAAAAATACTCCTACCTAAATTTGTGTGGATTACCACGCCTGTGGCGTTAATGAGAGGGTTAAAGTCTTTATATTCATACTCCTTAAGCCTATCTAAAATTCTCAAAATAAGGGCATTTTTATCTAAAAATTCCTTATTTTTCTTACACTCACTCACGACTTTTTTAGTAAAATATGCCTTAATGGTGTGGGGAAAAGTCCTTAAACGCTCATCATCAAGTAGGGTTTGAATTTGGGGGAATTTTTGAAAATCGTTCATCTTAAGCCTTAAGAAAATATTAGCCTATTTTAACATATAATTTTAAAAAGGAAAGAATATGCTTAATTTTACTTATATTAAAAACGAATTTACCCAGCCTTTTGATGATAAAATCACCCTTTTAGAAAAGCCTTTAAATGAGGAGGTTTTAATCACAAATGAGCCTAGTCAAAAGGCTGAAATTTACGCTCCTGAAATTAATTTTTACTTGAGAAATTCGCAAGATAGCATTTTAGAAAAAAGTAAGCTTGTTTTAAAGCTTTATGAGATGAGGCTAAGTGCCTATGAAAACGGACTTGACTTTGAAAATACTAAAGAAATAACAAATCGTATTTTAATCATCGCAGATGAAGATAAAGCGAGGGAGAGCGTTTTAAAAGAAGCGGGATTTAAGGTCATAAGCCTTGATGAAAGCGAAGTTTTAAGCGTGTTTGGGAGTGTGGGGGAGCTTTGTGCAGTGCTTAAAAATGGGGGCGAGGAAGTGGAGCTTGACTTTGACATTTTGCTGTATGAAAAAGAGAGACAGGATTTTAAAAGGCAAAGCGGCTGTTATAATTTAGCAAATTTCAAAGATGAGAAAGAGCTTTTAAATTTTTTGCAAAGCAAAAGCCCAAATTATAGTTTCAAAACTTTCATTACTTATAATTCTAGCGTATGTCAATATCACAAAAGACGCAGTGAGCATTGTGCTAAGTGTGCGGAAATTTGTCCTACAACAGCGATTTTAAAGGACGATGAAGAGAGGATTTTACAATTTTCGCAAATTGACTGCCTTGGCTGTGGGGGTTGCGTGAGTGTGTGTCCTAGCGGGTCGCTTGATTACGCGCCGATGAATAGGGATAGTTTTTTTAAAATGCTTGATTTTGTAGAGGGGAGTAAAATTTGCATTATCCCTAAAAAAATGCCTTTAGAGCATTTAAATTTAAAGCTTGGAGAGGGTGTTTTGCCCTTTATGATAGAGGGAGAAAAATGGCTTTCAAATTTGCATTTTTTAAGCTTACTTCAATCAAGTGGGGCTAATCTTGTTTTTTATACGGATTTTGTTTCGCGTGGAAGTGCTGAGGCGATAGGGCTTTTAAATGCGGTTTTTGAACGCAAATTTGGTAAAAAAGCCGTGTTCGTGGCAAGTGATGAAAAAGAGCTTGAAAATGCTTTGACAAAGCTTGAATTTATCGAGGGTTTAAACTTTTCTTTTCATAATAATACCCTAACAAATAGGGAAAATTTTGCCGTGCGTTTAAGGCATTTAATCGCTGATGAGGATTTAGGCGTGGTGGAGAGTGGAGAATGGCTTCGCTATGGGGATTTAAGGTTAAATGTCGATACTTGCACACTTTGCCTTGCTTGCGTGGGTGCTTGTAATGTCGGTGCTTTAGTGGCAGATAGCAAGGAAAACGCACTGAAATTTAACCCTAGCCTTTGCACGACTTGTGGGTATTGTGAGGTAAGCTGTGCGGAAAAAGATACTTTAAAGCTTGAGCGAAGTGGGCTAAGGCTTGAAAAGAGTTATTTTGACTTTCGCACTTTGGCTAAAGATGAGCTTTTTGCTTGTGTGGAGTGCGGGAAGGAATTTGCCACTAAAAAAGCGGTGGAAAAAATCGCCTCTTTGATGAGAGATAAATTTGCAAATGATGAAGCCAAGCTTAAAAGCCTATATTGCTGTGCGGACTGCAAGGCTAAGGTGATGTTAGGGGCTATGATGAGGGGTTAGATATGATACAAGGGTCTATCTTAAACTGCAACATTTTCGCACTTTCTCTGCCACCATCGCCTCCTTTTCTTTGCATAGTAACCTTGCCAATCTTAAGGCTTCCTTGCGGAGAAAACATAACTTCACCACCATAAAAATTTATCACTTCATTGATAGGCTTTAGCACCCATTCTATTTTGTTCTCTAATCTCAAAATAACCAGAAACCATTCACTTGCAAACTGCCCCCTGCCTTTTAGAATATCGTTTAAAATTAGAATTTTTTTAAAAACATATTAAAGAACTTTTTTGCTAGATATATTATACACGCTCCACAAGGCTTATTTTATAATCTAGCTCTTTATTAAAAAGGGCTTTAGATTCTATATCTTTTAGCTCTTCTAAACTTTTTGCTAAAAGCCTTTTTTTGTGTTCTTTTTCACTTATATTATCCCACAAAACTCCATAACCCACAAGGTAAGTAGCAAGTAAGATTCTATAATTTTCTAAGGCTTCTTGCTTAGATTTAAAACTAAAAGATTTTATAAGTTTTGGCATCATATATTCGTGCATACAGCCTAAATATTCTATTTGTATTTTATACATTAAAACTTCCTTGATAGCTTGTTTGCGTGATTTGCCTACTTTGCTTGGCAAAATTAAAGCATTTTATGGGATTAAAAAATACATTTTCTCTAGGTTTTTCTTTAAGGTTGCTTACAATATAAAGGCAATATTTATCCTGCAAACTTTGTGCAACATTATACTCCTTTTCTGTTAGCATAAAATTCCCACTTATCTCACTTAACCCTTTCACTTCAACGCAGTAAAAATCTTTTTCATTTTGCATTTTAAAATCAAATCCACAGCCAAAATCCCTACTATCAAACAAAGAAAAATCTTTAAAATATTGCATAAAATTAGCTCTAAAATACTGCTCTGCGGCTTTACCTGTCGCTACTCTTTTGATAAAGCCTATTTCTATTTTAGAGTCTAAAAATTCATTCACTTGCAATTTTTCTTCATAATTTTCAATCAAAAAGCTAGACACCAGATTTTTAAAAGATTCAAATCCCATATCTTTATACTGCTCAAAAATTTCTTTTGTATAAGTTCTAAGCTCTCTTTGATACCAACCTTTTCTAGTATTATTAAAATAGGGGTCAAACTCATCTCTATAATTTTTAATATTACTAGGCTTTCCTTGCAAAGAAAGTCCCAAAATATTAAAAGCCTCTATAAAGCTAGAAAAGCCTAAAGATTTATAAGCCAAATCATCAAATTTAGACAAAAATAAACCGCAAATTACAAGTTTATCTCTGTTTTTAATGTGAATTTTGGGCATAGTTTAGCCTTTTATTAAAATCAAGGCTATTTAAAAGCTTATGAAAAACTTGATAGCCACAAGATTCTAAAAGTTTTAGAATCTCTTTTAGTGTTTGTCCTTTGTTGTGATTTAGCAAACCTTTAACATTTTCTAAAATAAAAAAGCTAGGTTTTTTCGCCTTTAAAATTTCAGCCAAATAAAAAATAATCTGCCCTTTTTCTTTATTTTCTAGTCCCTCTCTTTTGCCAACAATGCTAAAACTTTGACAAGGAAAACCAGAGATAAGCAAGTCAAAATCGGGCAAAGATTGCGGATTGATTTGTGTTAAATCACCAAGTTCTAGCTCATTTGAAGTATCAAAAAAAGTTTTATAGGTTTTAATGGCTGCCCTATCAATTTCGCTAAAGCCCAAGCATTTAAAACCGCACAGCTCCAAGCCCAAACGCCCACCGCCAATACCACTACAAAAATCTATAAAAGTCATAAAAAGCCTTAAATGCAAATTTCATAATTTTGTCATTTTAGCTAAATTTTATTAATTGAAATTTTCTAAAATACTTCAAAAATTCTAAGGAAAATTATGGTTGAGGTTAAAAATCTTACAATGCGTTTTGCGAATCAGCTTTTATTTGAAAATGTGAATTTAAAACTTACGAGAGGGCAGAGATATGGACTTATCGGAGCAAACGGGGCGGGTAAATCGACCTTTTTAAAAATCCTCTCAAAAGAGCTTGAAGCAAGTAGTGGGGAGGTTTGCTTTGATGAGGGCTTAAGGGTAGCGGTTTTAGGGCAGGACCAATTCGCCTTTGAAAATTACACGATAAAAGATGCGGTAATGTGTGCAAATAAAAGGCTTTATGAGGCTTTGAAGGAAAAAGAAAAGCTTTATTTAAGCGAGGAATTTACGGACGAAATAAATGAGCGCTTGGGTGAGCTTGAGATGATAACAGCCGAAGAAGACCCCAACTACGACTGCGAAACGAGGTGTGAGAAAATTTTAAGCTCTTTAAAAATCAAGGATTTTAATGCTTTAATGAGTAGCCTACAAAGTGCGGATAAATTTAAGGTTTTATTAGCACAGGTGCTGTTTTTGGGCGCGGATGTGCTGTTTTTGGACGAGCCGACAAATAACCTTGACTTAGAGGCGATTTCTTGGCTTGAAAATGAGCTTTTACGCCACGAAGGGACCCTTGTAGTCATTAGCCACGATAGGCATTTTTTAAATAAAATTTGCACGCGAATTTTAGATGTAGATTTTAAACAAATTCGCGATTTTGCGGGCAATTATGATGAGTGGTATATGGCTTCTACGCTTTTGGCTAGGCAAGCTGAGCTTAAGCGCGATAAGACTTTAAAAGAGCGTGAGGAGCTAGAAAATTTCATACGCCGATTTTCCGCGAACGCTTCTAAGGCAAAACAAGCCACAAGTAGGGCGAAGGCTTTGGAAAAATTAGAGCTAGAGGAGATTAAAATCTCCAGCAGACGCGATCCTAGCATAGTCTTTCGTCCTATGCGTGAAATTGGCAACGAAGTGCTAGAATTTAAGGGCATTAGCAAGGCTTATGATAAGGCTTTATTTTCAAATTTAGAGCTTAAAATCGAAAAGGGGGATAAAATCGCCCTTATCGGTGCAAACGGCGTGGGTAAAAGCACTTTGGCTAAAATCATCGCTGGAGCGTTAAAGGCTGATAGTGGCTTAGTGCATTTGGGTGCGACCATAGAGCTTGGCTATTTTCCGCAGGATGTGAGTAGTCTCATTTGTGGAGATGTGAAACTTTACGAATGGCTGATGGGGGAAAAATTTAAAGACCTTGATGAAATTCGCAAGTGTTTAGGTAGAATGCTCTTTAGCGGCGCAGATCAGGAGAAAAACGCGGGGAATTTAAGCGGGGGAGAAAAGCATCGCCTGATGCTCTCTCGCCTGATGCTTGAGCGGGGGAATTTTTTGCTTTTGGATGAGCCGGATAATCATTTGGATTTAGAAAGCATCATTGCCCTGGGCGAGGCTTTGCACAATTTTAAGGGCGTAGCACTTTGCATCACGCACGATAGGGAGCTTGTGAGTGCCTTTGCTAATCGCATTTGGCATTTGGATGGGGGAGAGTTGCGTGATTTTCGCGGAACTTATGAAGAATTTTTAGGAGAGTAAAATGTACACTTACAGGATCAAATACGCAGCAGGTTTTGGGCACAACACGCAAAATCACAAGGGCTTTGGACCGACCATTTACATCGAGGAAGTGGTGCTTTACCAAACGCACAAGGACTATTTTGACTACATCGATTTTTACGAGGCGCATTCTAAGAGCGATGATACCTATTTTCACATCTCCTTCATGGAGGAGCGACCCTTGAGCCAAAAGGAAATCAAAATCCGTAGTGAGTATCGAAAGCTACGCGATGAGCGCTGTCAGAGGGCGAAGGAGGAATTTATCAAAAACAACGAAATCGAGCCTGAGCATTTGCCAACGCACGGGGATTGAGTTTTATGATAAGAGTTTGAAGTCTTGGGGCTTAAAAGCCTTCGAAAAGCTTTCAAATTCCACTTTCTCTTTTTGACTTAATTTAAGCTTAAAGATGATGTGGGTTTCCTTAAATTCCCTTTGAAAAGAGATCTGATTTTTCTTTAAAAAATGCTCCATTTTGGAAGAATTCTTAAAATCAAGACTAAATTCAAGCTCCTCTTTTAACTCAAAAGGTTCTAAAATCGCCTCTTTTACCACTAAATTTACCGCCTCACCGTAAGCTCTTACAAGCCCTCCTGTGCCAAGTTTAATGCCCCCAAAATACCGCACTACAATCACACTCACATTTACAAGCTCCTTGCCCCTTAAAACATTTAAGCAAGGAAGCGCGGAAGTGTTTTTAGGCTCTCCATCATCACTTTTATCCTCTACGATTTGATGATTTTCATTTAAAAAGCGATATGCCCACACAAAATGCACGGCTTTACTATGCTCTTTTTTTAAAGTGTTAAGCAAATTTTTAAAATCATTAAAGGGGCTAAGATGTGCTATGAAGAGCGATTTTTTAATCTCATAGCGTGCTGTGTAAAGTGAAGATATGGTTTGCAAAAAAAGCCTTTTTTGCGTTATTGTAGCGTAAATTAAACAAAGTGTGTTAGAATTGAGCTTTTTATCAAAGAGCCTTTTATGAAAAATGTTTCCATTATCGTGCCGTTTTTTAATGTCGAAAAATATTTTAAAGAGTGCTTAGAAAGCCTTGTTAGTCAAGATTATGAAAATATACAACTCATCTTAATTGACGATGAAAGTGATGATAAAAGCTTAAATATAGCTAAAGAATTCGCACAAAAAGATAGTCGCATTTGTATTTTAAGCCAGAAAAATAGCGGTCAAGCAGTGGCTAGGAATTTGGGACTTGATTTTTTACAGAGTCAATTAAAGCTTGATTTTGAAAGTAATGAAAGTGCTTTGTGTGCGTTTGTTGGGGAGGGTTTTAGGGCGTGGCAAAATGCGAAATTTGAGTTTAAAAATACAGATTATTTACTCTTTGTCGATAGCGATGATGTAGTTGAAAAAAGCTTTGTGAGTGAGTGCTTAAAAGCCATTAAAGACGCTGATGTGTTGTGGTTTGATTATGGTTTTTTATGTGAAATTCCTTTTAAAAAAACCCCTAAAAGTCAAATGGAGCTTTTTGATTTGAGTGAGGGCATCATTACTGCTAAAAAATGGCTTGAAGTAGCGAAAACTAAGCCCTTGTTTTGGCTGACTTGGCAGGGTATGATAGACTTTAAATTCTTGCAAAAAATTAAACTTCGTTTTGTTAATGGAGCGATTTATGAGGATAATTGCTTTGGGGTGTTACTTTTTTCGATGGCTGAGAAAATCGCCATTTGCAAGAAAAAGCTTTATCATTACAGAATTCGCGCAAATTCTACGATGAACCCTGAAAAAAGGGAGCTTTCAACGCATTCTTATCTTTATGAGCTTTATTTGGCTGTGGGGGAGGATTTTGAGGCGTTAAAGGCGCATCAGTGGGCTAAAAGTTGGGTTTTGAGTGTGCTTTATATGAGTGAGTTTGAGGGCTTTGAGGGGGAATTTAGGGAGCATTTTGTGCCTATTTTTTTGGATAGAGCGGCGGCTTGCTTGTTTTTGGAAAAAGACCCCTTAAATTTAAGGCAAAAACTTGAGACTTTGAGAGGGGAATTTGAGCGTTATGTTTTAAGTGGGGCGGAGTGTGTGAGGCACGAAAAGGCTTATAAGCTTGGTTTTATTTTCTTGCAAAATTATAAGAGTTTTGGGGGACTTAAAAGGCTTTTTAAAGAGCTTAAAAAAGGCGTTTTAGAGTGTGAAAGGGCGTGGGAAAAATTTGAGGAAAATAAGGCTAAATTTCATTTTTTGCATTTTGATGAGGATAAAAATAATATAGAAATTTTGAAAATTAAAAGACATTATTCATATAAAGTGGGTAAAATTGTGAGTTTTTTTGAAAAATTTTTAAATTGAAAGTTTGTTTAATAATGGAGCAAAGAATTATGAAAAAAGTTGGAATAGTTATACCTATCTACAATTCAGGGAAGTATTTAAGAGAGTGTTTGGATAGCGTTATAAATCAAACTTATAAGAATTTTGAAGTTGTTTTGGTAAATGATGGTAGCACAGATGAAATTTCTTTCAATATAGCTAAAGAATATGTTTTAAAAGATGAAAGATTTATTCTTTTTGATAAAAAAAATGGAGGGCAAAGTTCGTCTAGAAATGTGGGTATAGAATATTTTGAGGGTAAATATAAACTAAAAAACAAATCAAATTTTATAGATGAAAAAGTTCTAGTGGAATTTGATATCGAGGGAGAAAATCAATATGGTATCTCAAATGTTTATAAGTGCTTTAACAATAATCGAGAAGTTGGTGATTTCTCACATTCTAATATAGATTATATTATTTTTTTAGATAGTGATGATTATTGGGAATTGGATTGTTTGGAAGAGTGCGTTGCTAAAATGGACGGAGTTGAGATTGTTTGGTTTGATTATGGTTTTAAGCATGAAATTGATGAAAAACATTATGCGCATAAAATAGCCGTTAGGGATAGTTTTTTGAAAATTTATGGATATAAATTTTCAAAAAAGATTACAAAACTAGAATGGCTTGATAGAGTTGATAATAGTAATTCGACTTTCGCGTGTGTGTGTGGGGGGTTGATTGATTTTAGCTTTTTGAAGAAGATTGAACTGAAATTTTTAGATAATGTTATCCACGAAGATCATCATTTTGGGATTTTACTTTTTTTGCAGGCAAATAATATTTATGTGCTTCTTAAAGAATTATATAATTATAGAATCACCACTGGAACAACTTGTCATTATGATGAAAAAATAAAGAGTATTCCCGCTTATATTAATGGGTATTACGAAATTTTTGGCGATATGGATTTAGCAAAAAAATATCATATGATAAGTAGTATTTTTATCAATGCTTTAGAAATTATTAAATTTATCAAAGCTCAGGAGGATTTAGATTTTGCACGGAAGATAGAGCGTAGTTTTCTTGATTTTTTATATTTTTATCATTTTGCGTTGCTTGAATTTGATAAAGATCCTCTAGGTTTAATTGAAAAATTAAAAAATCTAAAAATAATCTTCAAAGAGCACGAATTGCAATATCCAGAGCTTGATTTTTTTGTTAAAAATGGAACAGGAGTTCAAAAAATAAAAACAAGTTTAGAGTATCATACAGGCTCTAAAGTCATCAAACTATTTAAACGCAAGAGGATATTTAAAGCGTTTTCATTTATATTTGAATCGTCTAAGAAAACACAAGATAAAAATTTTTCAAAGCTTCCATATGAAGCCTATCCGGATTATGAGCAAATTCTTAAAGTGCAACAGCATCTTTCTTATAAGATTGGACATAAGATAGTGTTAAAAAGGAGTGTGAAGTATCGTTCTTATATTTGGTTGCTTATGCAATTATTGGGCGTTTTTATTAAGTGGTCTTTGAGAAAGAGGCTCAAAGTCAAGCAGCATATATCTTTAAGAAAAATGAAAGAAATTAATAGGGAACAATATCCTATATTTAAAGAATGTGATTTAATTGATGTTGCATTCAAAAGAGATATTTTGAAAAATTCTTCTGTGAATCAAAAAAGAGGTGACAAGCATTGGAATTGCTATATAGGCTACGATGTGCTTTTGGAGGGGATAAGAATAAAATTTGATAAAGAAATTAACAAAGATGATATTAAAATTTATCTGCATTCATATGGTGAGGAATTATTAATTGAGTCGGATTTATTTTTTAAAGATGGGGATTTTGGATTTTATATCAACATATCTCAATCTATAATTATTCGACAAGTTAGTATATTTGTAAAAGATGATGTAGAATTGTTGGAATTTAAAATTTTTAAACGAAAAACTTTAGGCTATGTTGTTTCAGCTAAACCTGATGCTTTTGGAATGAGACTTGCTGGCATTATGGTTGGAATGTATCTTGCAAAACAAATTAATTTTAAATTTGCTTTTGTGTGGGAAAATAAAATTGATGTAGATTTTTTAAATGTTCGTCAAAGTGTTAAAAATGATGATATTCATTATTTGGGAAATGCTATGGAAAAAGCAGACTACATTTTCGACTCAGATTTTTTAAATAACTATCTCATAGATTCAAAATGCACAACGCCAAGTTGGGGTCATAATTTAGGTTTCAAAAAAAGAACTTTAAAAGAGTTAAAATATGGAAAAAGCGATGAAGTTTGGGGTTGGTATTCAACTGATATTTTACCGAGTAAATGGATAGAAGGTTGCGATGAGAAAGAGTGTTTGAAGGAATTATCGAAGATTTATCACTCTATTAAGTTTTCTTCCAGATTTAATAAAATATTAAATGATTTAGATTTGATATTTAAACGAATTGATAAAGAATTTATTGCTATTCATATAAGGGGAGGGGAGGTTATTTTTTCGGATTCTAGAAAAGTTCCAGGTTGGCATGTTACGCAAGAAAGATATTTTCCTTATGAGATAGCTTTAGAATTAGCTTTACGGGAGCTAAATAAGGGCAATTTAGTTATTATATTTGGTCAAGACCTTAAATCAAATGCTATTTTGACAGATTTTATAGCAAATAAAACAAATATGAATATGATCAAATGTGTAGATGATTTTATAGAGTGCGATTATACTGATATGGAGCGAAGCTTTTTTGATATGAATTTTATTTCAAGAGCTAAAATTATTTATTCTGCCAAAGAATCCGTATTTTCCAAAGTAGCTATGATGATTTCTGGTAAAAATAATTTAATTTCCTATCACGATGTTTTTAGCTTACAAGAGCAGTATGATATAATCCAAAAAAATTTATTTTGTTTAGGCTTGCATCAATTGCACACCGCGATGGCTTATTATAGGCTATATGCTTTGTCCAAAATGATGGGAAAGAGTAAGGAGGAAATTTTTAACTTTCTTACTAAAGCTTTGGAATGTGACCAAGAAAATGATGCTTATAGAATTTATATTATTGATTTTTATTTGCAGTATAAGCGATACGAGGATGCCAATCAAATGCTAAAGATTATTTTTGAGACGCGTAAGGAGCAATTCTTAAAGAATTTTTTTGAAAATTCTTGTCAAAGCTTTAACGATGAGTATAAGAGGTATTTATCATATAGACAAAATGGCTATAAATACATTGATAGTATGAAGGAAAAGGTTAAAAAATGGATCAAAACAAAATAATTGTAGCAAATAGATTTGATGGCTTGGGAGAAAGATTAATTGCGATATTAAATGCGATATATCTTGCAAATAATTGTAAAGTTACATTTAAATTTATTTGGAATGATATGGATGAATTTGATGAAAATGTTGGTAAGGGCAAAAATATTATATTTCCTTCTGTTCCGACCAAAGAGTATTTTTTTGAAAGTACCTTTACAGAAAAATTCTTTTTTTATAATTATCAAGATCCCCATTTTGATCACGAGTTGTGGTACCATAAAAATCAAAACATAAAAAATATTATCAAAGATTTATTTAAGAATAGACAGGTTGTTCAGTGTAATTTAGCTGTTAGAATTGATACATACTTTAATGATATAGAGCCTTTTGAATATAGAAAACAAATTGGTAATATTTGGCATAACATTCCTTTTTCAAAAGATATTAGCGAAGCTATATATTACACAAATACAATTTCCAAAGAGCTCGATAATTATTCTACTTTACATATTAGAGGTGGCGATATTGTTTATCGAAGTGATATCCTATATTTGCTTACCTCTATAGCTCTACCAGCACATTTGGCAATTGAAATTATCAAATCTTGCGATAATAAACTTGTCATAATGGGTAATGATATTGGACTCAATAAAGAATTGAAAGCAATGTTTAATGAGCAAGGAAAAATTTTTGTTGCTGAGGATTTTTTTAGGCAAAAAAATTTTAATGCAACGCAAAAGGCTATTTTTGATATTATTTTAATGAGTCAATCTAAAAAACTTTATTTTAGCGGACATAGCGGATTTTCCGTTTTGAGCTATTTAATAGGTTCTTGTGAACCTATATATATATATGATAAGTATTCAACAAAAGAAAAATACCAAATGATTCAAAAAAACATGAAAGATTATCAATTTGACCTGTGGCATCAATCTTTTTCTTATATGTATTTATATAAATATGGTCGAGAATTGGGCTTACCTCTTTCCGTTCAACTTGAACATTTAAAATCAGCTATAGCTCTGAGAGATGATGCTTTTATATATAAAGTTTTGTTTATCGATATTTTATTGCAGCAGGAGAGATATGAGGATGCTGAAAATTGGATTAAGTCTAATATAATAGATAAAATGCATTTGTTTTTTAAAGATTTGCTATATGAAACTCATGGCGTGAGAGGAGATTTTTTATATTATTTTTTATTTAATAATTATTTTAATATTAAAAATATTGAAAAATATCCTATATTATTTAATATTGCTGTTTTTATAGTGTATAAATTAATCGAGATAGATAGTAAAATTGTGGTCAATAATATGAATGCTTTTTTGTATAAAAATTTAAATAATTTTGAATTAATAGAGAATTGTCCTTTTATGGAGAACAAACAAGATGTTATAAAAACTTTATCAGTTTATTTTGTTAAGCATTTTGAAAAGAAAATTTATTCGAATCAATTGGAGGCTGTATTGAGGGTGCAAAATCATCTTTCCTACAAGTTAGGACAAGCTATGATTTTAAATTCTAAATCTATTTTGGGTTATATAAGGATGCCCTTTGTATTATCTTATATAAAAGATAAACATAAGCAAGAGCAAAAAATATATCAAGAAAAAATTAAAAAAAATTCTTCTTTAAAATTACCTCCTTTGGAGTGTTATTCTGACTATCAAAAAGCGTTAGAAGAAAAAAAATGTTTGACTTATAAGCTAGGTCAAGCTTTAATAAAGGCTCACAAAAATTGGTATAAGGGAGGTTATATTTGGCTTTGGTTTGAAATTATGAAATTGAAAAAGATATATAGAAAGGAAGTAAATTGATGAAAATAGGAATTATAGGTGCTGGAATTTCCGGTATGTCATTGGCTAGGATTTTAAAAGATGATTTTGAGGTGGAAGTTTTGGAAAAAAGTTCTGTCATTGGAGGCATTGCTAGAACGAAGGATGTAGATGGCAAACCTTACCATGTTAATGGTGGACATTGTTTCAACTCCAAATTTGATGATGTTTTAGATTTTGTTTTTAATGTAGTTTTAAAAAAGGAAAATTGGAACTACATGCAAAGAAAAGCAAAAGTGCTTTTTAGGGATAATTGGATTAATTATCCTATAGAATTTTCTATAGCACAAATTGACAAGATGGATCCTGACTTGGCTTTTAATATTACAAATGAAATGTTTCAAGCAAGTTATGAAAAAGGAAATAATTTAGAGGAATGGTTTGTAAATCATTTTGGACCAACACTATCAAAAGAGTATTTTATCCCATATAATACTAAAATTTGGGGTATTGAGCCGAAAAACATGGATAATGTTTGGATAGAAGATGAAAAACAAATGAAATTGCCTGTCCCAACTAAAGAAAGTTTTTTTAGATCATTAATGGATAAAGCGAGCGATAAAATGTCTCATGCAAGTTTTTATTATCCGAAAACTAATAATCAAAACACTTTCATAGAGGCTATTGGAGATGGTGTAAAAATTGTTACTAACTATGAAGTGAAAAATATAACAAAAGAAAATAATATTTGGATTGTGAATGGAGAAAAAAAATATGATATTTTGATCAACACAAGTCCCTTAGATTTAATCCCAAATATTTTAAAAAATATTCCTTCTGAAATTCAGAACTATTTTAAGCAATTAAAATTTAATAAAGTTTCCAATGTCCTTTGGGAAACTGACGGTAGTTTAGATATGACCTGGGGTTATATTCCTGATCCAAAAATAGGCTTTCATAGAATTTCAAATACTGGTTGTGTGGTACAACCCAATGGTAGGTTTTGTACGCAGGAAGCCATAGGTGTGGTTTCTTATGAGCGTTTGGTAGAAGAGGGAAAGAAGATTCCATTTTTGAAGAAACCTATTGATTATAATGTAACCGAACACGCTTATGTATTTTTTGATTTAAATTATAAACAAGCTAAGGAAAAAGCTATATCATATTTAGATTCTTTGGGACTGATTTCTCACGGTCGTTTTGGAGAGTGGGAATATTATAATATGGATGTTTGTATAAAGAGATCTATTGATTTAGCTAAGAAGTTGAAGGAAAAATACAAGGATTAAATATGGCAATCGAATTTGATATCAAAGAAAGTGAAATTTTAAAAGGAGTTTTCATCATAAAGCCTAATAAATTTAAAGATTTACGCGGGGAGATTTGGACGGCTTTTACGCAGGAGCAGTTGGCTCATTTAGCATCTGTGCCATTTAAACACGATAAATTCATCACCTCTAAAAAAGATGTGATTCGCGGAATTCACGGCGATACGAAGACCTATAAACTAGCGACTTGTTTGTATGGGGAAATTTTACAGGTTGTGGTCGATTGCCGTGAGGATAGCCCGACTTATCTCAAATATGAAAGCTTTGTGATAAACCCACAAAATCAGCTTTTAATCCTAGCGCCAAAGGGCTTTGGCAATGCACATTTGGTGAGAAGTGAAGAGGCGGTGTATTATTATAAATGTGCTTATGAGGGCGAGTATGTCGATGCTAATGATCAATTTACCTATGCGTGGAACGATGAGAGAATCGGCGTGAAATGGGGTATTGAAAAGCCTATTTTATCAGAGCGTGATATGCAAGCAAGTGGAAGTTAAGGAAAGAAAATGCAAGAATTAAAAATGCACTTGAAAAAAATGAGCGAATTAAATTACAATCTTTTAATGTCAAACATCATCATTTATTCTAAAATCGATGAAAAGGATAAGCAAATCCTCCTTCAATGCTTGCAAGATAGGGATAGAAATTATGTAAGGCTCAATGATAACGAGCAGGTTTATGAAAATATTAAGAAGTATTTAATCTTACTTCGTCCTTTGGCTTTACCTTTTGAAAATTTAGTGCGTGTGGGTGGATTTAATGATGGCGGTTATGTGATGTTTAACGCACTAAATGCGTGGAGAGATAAGAGGAATCTTTTCGTATTAAAGCAAAGCTTGGGAGGTGAGCTGTGCTTAAAGATAGCTTAATTTATGTCGCAGGACATAGAGGCACAGCTGGAAGTGCCATACTTGAGGGGCTTTTAAAACAAGGCTTTAATAATATCATCACAAAAACCCACGCCGAACTTGACCTGACAAATCAAAAAGCCGTGGCAGAATTTTTTGCTAAAGAAAAGCCCGAATTTGTCTTCTTGGCAGCGGCGAAACTTGCCCATCTTGGTCAATTTGAACCTGCTTCTGTTTTATATGAAAATTTAATGATACAAAATAATATCTTAAATGCTAGCTTTAAAAATGGGGTTAAAAAATTACTCTTTTTTGGTTCTGCTTGGATGTATCCTAAAAATGCGACAAATCCTATCAAAGAAGATACGCTTTTAAGTGATAAATTAGACAGCGTAGCCACTCCTTATGCCTTAGCTAAAATTACTGGAGTTAAGCTTTGTGAGGCTTATAATGATGAATTTAAAACGGAGTTTTTAAGTTTAGCCTTAGCAAATTTATACGGACAAACGAAAGATTTTAACTTTAAAACGGCTAAGGTTTTACCCGCTATGCTTAGAAAATTTCATCTAGCTAAACTCTTAAGTCAAAACGATGAAAAAGGCGTTTTAGAGGATATTTTGCTAAGAGATAGCTTAAAATTAAACACGATGAGCGAGGCTAAGGAGTATTTAGCAAAATTTGGCGTGAGTGAAAGAAGCGTGGAAATTTGGGGAAGTGGTAAGGTAAGGAGGGAATTTATCCATAGTGAGGATTTAGCAGATGCTGCGGTTTATATTATGCAAAATATTAATTTTAAGCAAATTAAGAGCGAAAATTCACATCTTAATGTAGGCTCTGGGGAGGTTTTAAGCATTAAGGAATTAGCCTTTTTGATAAGGGATATTGTGGGCTTTGAAGGTGAGGTGGTTTTTAACACTTCTAAGCCTGATAGCACGATGGATAGGCTGCTTGATAATTCTAAAATTCACTCTTTAGGTTGGAAGCATAAAATTAATCTTAAGCAAGGAATTGCAATGATGTATGAGTGGTATTTAAAAAATGAAAATGTTTAGAAAATAAAATATGTTATTATTTTACAAATTTAATTTTTTAATCAAAATAATAAAGTAAAGATTTGCAAGGAAAAAAATGAAAGCTTTAATTACAGGTTTTACGGGACAAGTCGGTTCTCAAATGGCTGATTTCTTACTGGAAAATACAGACTATGAAATTTTGGCTTTAATGCGTTGGCAAGAAAGTATGGATAATATTTATCATCTAAGTGAGCGGATAAATAAAAAGGATAGGATAGAAATTTTTTATGCGGATTTAAATGATTATTCAAGCTTACAAAAGCTTTTTGAAACGCACCGCCCTGATGTGATTTTCCACCTAGCGGCGCAGTCTTTTCCAAAAACCTCTTTTGAGATTCCTCTAGAGACTTTACAAACAAATATCCTAGGCACGGCAAATATCCTAGAAAATATCCGCCTTTTAAAGCAAAAGGACGGCTATGATCCTGTGGTGCATATTTGCAGCTCAAGTGAGGTTTATGGACGCGCACAAAAGGGCGTAAAGCTTGATGAAAATACGCCTTTTCACGGGGCAAGCCCTTACTCTATCTCTAAAATCGGCACGGATTATTTAGGGCGTTTTTACGGCGAGGCTTATAAGATTCGCACCTTTGTTACGCGTATGGGAACGCATAGTGGTCCAAGAAGAAGCGATGTATTTTTTGAAAGCACGGTCGCAAAGCAAATTGCCCTTATTGAAGCAGGACTTCAAGAGCCTGTCATTAAGGTAGGGAATTTAGACAGCACACGCACTTTTCAAGATGTGCGCGATGCGGTGAGGGCGTATTATCTACTCTCAGTTGAAAGTGCTAAGGGAAATGTGCCTTGCGGAGAGTGCTTTAATATCGCTGGAGAAGAAGCTTTTAAACTCCCAGAAATTATTGAAATTTTACTTGAATTCTCAAACTTCGAGGGGGGGGGGGGTGCAATACGCATATTAGAAGATAGCGATAGACTGCGTCCTATTGATGCGGACTATCAAATGTTTGATAATACTAAAATAAAAAGCTTTATCGATTGGAAAGCGGAAATCCCCGTGCGGCAGATGTTAAAAGATTTGCTTAATCACTGGAGAGCTGAAATTAAAAAAGGCAGAATTCCTCTCAATCGCTAAGGCGATGAAAGGAATGAAATGCCAAAAAAAGTTTTAATTACAGGTGGAGCAGGATACATAGGCTCGGTTTTAAGCCCCATTTTGCTAAATAAGGGCTATGAGGTCGTGGTGGTGGATAATTTATTTTACAATCAAGTCTCCCTACTCCCCTTAGCAAGTTATAAAAATTTTCGCTTTATCAACGGAGACGCCCTCGATGCAAATTTAATCAAACAAGAGGTAGCAAAAGCCGATATCATCATACCACTAGCCGCTTTTGTAGGAGCGCCTTTATGTAAGAAAAATGCCAAGCTTGCAAGAATGATAAATTTCGAAGCGGTCAAGATGATAAGTGATTTTGCAAGTAAGGAGCAAATTTTCATCTATCCTAACACAAATAGCGGCTATGGCATAGGCGATAAAGATGCGATGTGTGATGAAAATAGCCCCTTGCGTCCCATTAGTGAGTATGGAAAAGACAAGGTCGAAGCCGAGCTTTACTTGCTTGAAAAGGGAAACGCCGTTACCTTTCGTCTAGCCACGGTTTTTGGCGTGAGTGCTAGAATGAGGCTTGACTTGCTTGTCAATGACTTTACTTACCGCGCTTACAAGGATAAATTCATCGTGCTTTTTGAGGAGCATTTTAGGCGTAATTATATCCATGTGCGTGATGTGGCTAAGGGCTTTATCCACGGGATTGAAAATTATGACAAAATGAAGGGCGAGGCTTATAATATGGGACTTAGTTCTGCAAATTTGACAAAAAGACAACTTGCCGAAACGATTAAAAAATTCGTTCCAGATTTTTATATCCATAGTGCTAGTATAGGTGAGGACCCTGATAAGAGGGATTATTTGGTAAGTAATGCCAAGCTTGAAGCTACGGGGTGGAGTGCGGATGTGAGCCTTGAGGACGGTATTGAGGAGCTTTTAAGAGCCTTTGCTATGATGAAGGTTAATGCTTTTGCTAATGTGTGAGGAGAGAATATGAATTTAGAAATGATTAAAAATTTACAAACAAGCCTTAAGGCTATGGAAAATCAACTCATCAATCATCAGCAAAATAGGGCGGTGGTGGAGAATTTAGAGGGGCAAATCGCCGCTTTAAAAGCGCAAAATGATTTTAAGCTCTTGCAGGGTATAAAGAAAAATTTAGAGCTTTTAAGTGGGGCGTATTGTGATAATTTGGGACTTGGAAAGCTAAATTTAATGCTTTTTAATGCTAAGGTGCCGCCAAAATACTACGATATTTTTTATAATATGTTAGCCCTTTCTAGCGGCTCGGTTACCCCCCCCCCCGTGTGTCAAATAAGAGTGGCAAGACCAAATTCTTAACCTTTCAAAACCGTATACTCTCTCAAGGAAACCGCATAGTAAAAAGCGTGCAAGATAGTGAAACAAACGGAGCTTATGAGGTGGAGTGCGTGAATTTGTGTGAATTTTTGGAGCAAAAAGAGAGAATTTATCTTTTAAAGCTTGATGTGGAGGGGGCGGAGTTTGAAATTTTGCCTGATTTAATCAAAAAGGGGCTTTATGAAAAGATTGATTATATTGTCGTTGAAACACACGAATATATGTTTAAAGACGGCGTAGAAAAATTAAAAGTCATAAAAAAAGAGCTTGAAAAAAAAGGGGTGAAAAATATCTTTTTGGATTGGTGCTAAAAAAGGGGCGTTAGTTTTAGTTTTTTTTGTTAAAATTATATTAAAAATTAAAGGAAAATTATGCTTACTATTCGCTCACAAACTCCCCTTCGCTTAGGACTTGCTGGGGGTGGGACTGATATTAATTTATACTGCGATACCTATACCGGTTATGTTTTAAACGCGACCATTTCGCTTTTTGTGCATTGCACCCTCATAGAAAGAGAGGACAATAAAATCATTTTTGACTCCCCAGATACGGGTGGGTATTGTGAGTATGAAAGCACTTTAAGCCTCGAAAATGACGGCAAACTTGATATTTTCAAAGCTGTTTATAACCGCATTGTTAAGGACTATACGCAAAAGAG
The DNA here is from genome assembly GCF_030250085.1 of Campylobacter felis. Classification (NCBI taxonomy): domain Bacteria; kingdom Pseudomonadati; phylum Campylobacterota; class Epsilonproteobacteria; order Campylobacterales; family Campylobacteraceae; genus Campylobacter; species Campylobacter felis. Next base: position 8,314 of record NZ_JANURX010000016.1, on the reverse strand, counting down.
TTTAAGCTTTTCTTTGCATACTTATAGCGATGTGCCTAGCGGCTCGGGGCTAGGGGGGAGTTCTACCTTAGTCGTGGGTATGTTAAAGGCTTATGCTGAGTGGCTTAATCTGCCCTTAGGCGAGTATGAAATCGCAAAATTAGCCTACGAGATAGAAAGAGAGGATTTAGGTATAGTAGGAGGCGCACAAGATCAATACGCCGCGACCTTTGGAGGCTTTAATTTTATGGAATTTTACGCCGATAAACGCGTGATTGTAAATCCCTTGCGTATTAGAAATTACATTGTGAGTGAGTTAGAAAGTAGAGTGGTGCTTTATTTTACCAACATCACAAGAGAGGCTAAGGACATAGAGGAGCATAAAAAGGGTAAGCTAGGCGATCAAAAAAGCCTTGAAGCGATGCATAGTATTAAGCAAGATGCCATTGATATGAAGGAGGCGTTGTTTAGAGCGGATTTTAAAAAGCTGGGCTTGATTTTAGAGCGTAGCTGGAAAAGTAAAAAAACTATAAGCGAGATAGTGAGTAATGATGAGCTTGAGAGGATTTATCATCTAGCTGTGAGTAATGGTGCTTATAGTGGCAAAACAAGCGGCGCGGGAGCGGGTGGCTTTATGTTTTTCCTCTGTGAGCCAACCGCAAAATACCGCCTTTGTGAGCTTTTAAACCAGCAAGGTGGATATGTAGCAAATTTTTCATTTATCAAAGAAGGAGCAAAATCGTGGAGAGTATGAAGGCGTATATTAAAAATCATTTTGAAGAAAGTTTGAAAGTCAAGGAGCAAATTTTAAAAGATGAAACCTTAATCAATCTTATAGAAAAAATCGCCCTTGAAATCATCAAAGCCTATAAAAATGGTAAAAAAACTCTCATCGCAGGAAATGGCGGAAGTGCAGCGGACGCTCAGCACATCGCGGGGGAATTTGTGAGTCGCTTTTATTTTGACCGCCCGGGCATTGCCAGTATAGCACTGACAACGGATACTAGCATAATAACTGCTATAGGCAATGATTATGGTTATGAAAAGCTTTTTTCAAGACAGCTTGAGGCACAAGGTGTAAGTGGAGATGTATTTATAGGAATTTCAACAAGTGGAAATTCTAAAAATATCTTAGAAGCTTTGAAAGTATGTAAGCAAAAGGGAATTTTAAGCGTGGGACTAGCTGGAGAAAGTGGCGGAGAGATGGCTAGGCTGTGTGATTATTGTATCAAAGTGCCAAGTTCTTGCACCCCACGCATACAAGAAGCTCATATTGTGATTGGGCATATTTTGTGTGCCATAGTCGAGGAAGAGCTTTTTGGCAAAGGCTTTTAGTGGAGGCTATCATACTTTGTGGAGGGCTTGGCACGAGACTTAGAGCTGTGGTAAAAGATGTCCCTAAGCCTATGGCAGCTGTGAGGGGGAAGCCTTTTTTGGAATTTATCTTTGAATTTTTGAAAAAACAAAGCGTTAAAAGCGTGGTTTTAGCCGTTTCTTACAAATATGAAGTGATACAAGAGCATTTTAAAAATGAGTTTTTAGGTATAAAGATAAAATATAGCATCGAGCAAGAGCCACTAGGCACGGGAGGAGCTATAAAACAAGCTTTAGAGCTTTGCGAGGGGAGAGAAGTTTTCGTGCTAAATGGGGATAGCATTTTTGAAATTTCTTTAAAAAAATTGCGTTTAAAGGGGGCGAAAATCTGCCTTGCTTTAAAAAAAATGGTCGATTTTGAAAGATATGGTGCTGTAAAAGTAGGTGAAAGTGGAGAAATAGCTGAATTTAAAGAAAAAAGCTTTTGTAAAGAGGGCTTGATAAATGGGGGAATTTATTTGCTTAAAAAGGATATTTTTAAGGATTTTGAGCTTTTTGGTTCTTTTTCTTTTGAAGAGTTTTTAAGCACAAATTTCAAAGCCTTAAAGGCGAGGGCGGAGCTTTTTGAGGACTATTTTATCGATATAGGCATACCGCAAGATTATGAAAAATTCTCTCGTTTAAAGGACGAGAGATGACTTTTATAGATTTTTGTAGCGGTATTGGCGGCGGGCGTTTAAAAAGTCTATTTTGCGAAAACTTGATGAAAGAAAACTATGCCTAAAATTTACATAAAAACAAAAAAAATTGATTATTTGTGCTTTGTTTTTATCTAAAATTTAATACTTTAGCTTATAAAGCTTTAGGCTTTTCTAGCTTTATAGAGGCTTTTAATGTGCTAGGATTTTCTTTACAGGGTAAGCCTATTTGCGTAGAGGTTAAGGAGCTAAATGAAAATAAAGGGCAGTTTTTACTCACGCAAAAAGAATATGAAGTAGCGAATAAATTGAAAGAAAATTATTGTCTTTTTATCGTTAAAAATTTAAAAGAAAATCCTAGAGAAAGCTTATTTTTCAATCCTTTAAATCATTTTAAGCTTAAAGAGCAAAAAATCACACAAAAAGCTATCAAGGAGTTCTTTAATGTATGGTGTGATTTTAAAATATATGGGCAAAAATAGAATTGATGAGCTTTTGCAAGAAATTAAATTTTTTAATGATTTAAGCGAGGTTTTGGAGAATTTAAGAATTTATTATGCTGAGTTTTTAGTAGGTTATGGCGTTTCGTGGGAGGAGATAAGTGAGGAGGAGCATAGAAAAATAATGTTAGCAAAATCCCTAAATGAGCTTAAAGAAATAGCTAGCGAGGCGTATGCAAATAAGGAGCTTGATTATATTTTTGAGCTAGTCAGTGTAAGGCAGTGCGGTGAAAATGGCTTAAATTTTCATCTCATAGAAAAAAGCTATGATTTAGAAAATGGGGCGTTTGGGAAAAGGCAAAAATAGAGCTTAAAGCCCTTTAAATTAATTTTTATAGCGGCGAAGTGCTTTTTACAAGATATGGAAATATAAAAATCGCTAAAGTAGGAATTTAAAGAAAAGGTGGCGATGGTGGCAGAGAAAATGCGAAAATGTTGCAATTTAAGATAGACCTCACTTTAGTAGAGTCTATTTACTATCTAAAATTCAATATAATTTCCAAATTCCTCTTCTTTTGGAGGATTTGTGCTAATTTTATTCATCGCTTCTTCATAAGCACTTATTTTTTGTCTAAATTCCGCTTTAGCTTGAGCGCTAAGTTCGGATTTTGCTATTTTGACGACTGAAAGAGGGTTGATAGCTTTATTATTGAGATACACGCCAAAGTGAAGGTGCGGTCCAGTGCTCATACCTGTTGAGCCGACATAGCCTATAAGCTCTCCTTGCTTGACTTTTTGTCCTGTTTTGATTTTAGCAAAGCGACTAAGATGTGCGTAAAGGGTCGTGTAGCCTGAGGCATGTTTGATTTTAATCACTTTACCATAGCCTCCTTGTGTGCCGATGAAAGTAACTGTGCCATTTCCAGAGCTTTTTACAGGTGTGCCTGTGGGTGCAGCATAATCGACACCAAGGTGTGCACGGTAGCGTTTTAGTATAGGGTGAAAGCGTGCAGTGGTAAAATAAGAAGAAATTCTTTTATAAACCACAGGTTTTGCGAGTAGAAAAGATTCTAGTTCTTTACCATCGCGTCCATAATAAGTATCATTAAAGAGGAAAATTTCTTGAGCGTTTTTATTGATTTCAACGATAGCCATATGGATAGTAATGTCGCCCCAAAGTTTGCCTTCGCGCCTTTTTTGAGAATAATAAAGCGTGATTTTATCACCCTTTTGGATAGAACGAAAATTTACACTGCTTTTAAAAGCCCTTACCATAGCCCTTGCTAAGGTTGAGCTTTGACTCTCTTCATAAACATCTTGATAGGCGGAGGTTTTAACCTCTATGCGTAAAACCCTTTCTTCTTTTGTGTAATCCACAGGCGTGAAGGTGAGCTTGTATTCATCTTTGCTTTTATAAATGTGAATTTGAAGCTCATCACTAATGGGGATTAGCACTTGCTCGATTTGTCCGTTTGTGTCTTTTAAAATTTGATATTTTGCTCTTGAGGCGATTTCGGAGGCTAATTCTTGGTCTTCTCTGTCAAGATTGTAATATAAAGCCATAGGGATGGAATTTCTTTGTAAAAATTGTAAAAGCGTATCGCCATTATCCCATAATCTCTCTTCGACACTAGATGAGGCAAAAAGGGAGCTAGCGAGTAAGCCTAGTGCTAAAATAAATCTTTTCATAAAATGCCTTTTGCTTGATTAAAATCTCAATTTTACTTTATTTTTCTTACAATTCTTTAACAAAAAGCTATTATAATCATATTTTTACTTAAGGAGTTAGCGTGTTACGATGGATTTTATTATTAATGATTTCAAGTTTAAGTTTAATGGCTGAGTTTAATTTAAAGCCCATTTCTACGACACTTTTAAAGGTCGAGGACATTTATGGCTATGTGAAAGATAATGAAAATTTAGTCCCTTATTCTAGTGGAGTTGTGATGTATCGCTTTAAAGAGTCTCAAAGTATCATTGCAAGAGCTGAAGTAGTGGAAAAGAAAAATGGCATAGCTAAACTTGAATTTAGCGTTTTTGACTCCCTAGCTCAAGATGCCCTACCACTGCCAAATGTCCTACCACAAGCTGGTGATGAGGTGATTTTAAATTTTTTGTATGATAGAGGCGTGGTGATCGCTCCCGATAAGCAAAGTTACGATTTTCTAACGCAAAAATTCCCTCAAATTTACTTCACACACATTGATATTTTAGGCGCACAGCTCATACGCACAGGAGGACTTGCTCCTAAGCGTTCTGATCTTAGAAAATTTTGCTCAGAAAATGCTGTGGGAATTTTAATTCTCGCTTTGAGGGATAAATTTAAAATTGTGGATTGTCAAAGTTTAATGACTTTATATGAAGAAGCATTAAACATTAAGCCTAAGAATTTGCAACAGCCATTTTACTCAAGGGTGAGCGGATATGAGAGAGATTTTTTCGATTTTAATCCAGTGCAAATGGGGAATTTTTACCGCTACTATGAAACCTTAATCGACTTAAAAAAAGCGAAAGAAAATGATGAAAAGTGAATTTAAAGAATATTTTAAAAAACTTTTAGGCGAAGAAAATGCACACTTTGACACTCTTCATCAAAGAGCTTATAGCTATGATGCGACTAGGAAGCATTATTTACCCGATGGTGTGCTTTTTCCTAGAAATGAAGAGGATATTAGTGAAATTTTAAAATACTGCAATGAAAAACAAATCATCATTATCCCAAGAGGTTCAGGCTCTGGCTTTACGGGTGGGGCTTTAGCTGTTAATGGAGGACTTATTTTAAGCTTTGAAAAGCATATGAATCAAATTTTAGAAATTGATTTAGAAAATTTAGTCGCTGTGGTGCAACCAGGAGTGATTAATATAGCCTTGCAAAAAGAGGTAGTCAAACATAAGCTTTTCTACCCGCCAGATCCTGCAAGTATGGAATATTCAAGTCTTGGAGGTAATGTAAGTGAAAATGCTGGTGGTATGAGAGCAGCTAAGTATGGCATTACAAAAGATTATGTGATGGCTTTGCGGGCTGTGCTTGCAAATGGCGATATTATTAGAGCTGGAAAACGCACCATTAAAGATGTGGCGGGGTATAATTTAGCAGGGATTTTAATCGCTAGTGAGGGTTCTTTAGCCGTTTTAAGTGAGCTGACTTTAAAGCTTATCCCTATGCCAAAGCTTAAAAAAACTGCCTTTGCGACCTTTGCAAGCGTTAAAGAAGCGATGAACGCTGTTTATAAAAGCCTTGCAGGAGGGGTTAATCCTGTAAGTATGGAATTTTTAGACAATCTAAGTATCAGGGCTGTGGAGGAGAAATTTCATAAGGGCTTAAATGTCGAGGCTGGGGCGATTTTAATTTGCGATGTGGATGGTAATGTTAAGGAGAGTGTGGAGGAGGATTTAAAATGCTTGAGAGAGCATTTTTTAGAAGCTGGGGCGATGGAATTTAAAATCGCACAAAATGAAAGCGAGGCGGCTGATATATGGTTTGCTAGGAGAAATTGTTCTCAAAGTATAGCGATGTATGGCACTTTAAAGCTTAATGAGGATATTACGGTCCCACGCTCAAAGCTCCCAGAACTTTTAGAAGGGATAGGGCAAATTTCGCAAAAATATGGCTTTAAAATCCCTTGCTTTGGACATACAGGCGATGGTAATGTGCATACAAATGTAATGGTTAAAGATAAAAATGACAAAGAGCAGGTAAAAAAAGGCTATGAGGCGGTGGAGGAGATTTTTAAACTTGCCATTACGCTTGGTGGAACGCTAAGTGGGGAGCATGGTATAGGCATTTCAAAAGCACCTTTTATGAATTTAGCCTTTAGTGAAGCCGAGCTTGATTTAATGCGAAATATTAAAAAAGCTTTTGACCCAAATAATATTTTAAACCCTTTCAAAATGGGACTTTAATATGAATTTGTGGGATAAAAAAGCAAAAACTTATGCAAGATTTAGCCCTACTTTAAATACAATTCAAAAACAAAGCTTTGAGGAATTTCAAAAATTAGGGCTTGATTTTAAAGATAAAAGCGTCATTGATATAGGCTGTGGGACGGGCGTTTGGACCTTGCATTTAGCATTTTTAGCAAAAGAAATTCTAGCCCTTGATAATTCTAAGGCTATGCTTGAAATTTTGCAAGAAGACGCGTCAAAATTAGGACTTAGTAATATTAAAAGTGTGAATTTAAGTTTTGAAGATTTTATGAGGGAAAATGCTAATTTACGCTTTGACATCGCCTTTTTAAGTATGTCTCCAGCCTTGCAAAACGATTATAAACATTTTTTAAATTTAGCACAAAAGAAAATTTATCTTGCTTGGGCAGATTTGAGAAAGAGTGATTTTTTAGATCCTATTTTTAAGCATTTTAATACTGAATTTAAGGGTTTTTACAAACAAGATTTTGAGAGCTTTTTGCTAGAAAATGACATCGACTTTCATAAGGTGATTTTTGAGGAAAGACGCGTGGTAAAAAGAACGCGTGAAGAGGCGATTGAAAATGCTTTGTGGCATTTGGATATGAATGGGATTAAAGTGGAGAAAAATGAGCTTGAAAGCCTTATTTTAGGAGATGTGAGGGAAAAAATTGTGGCTAAAATAAAACTGATTATTGTAGGATAAAAGGCTTAAATTTCAAGCACTTTTTAGCCATAAAAGGCACGATTTTATCATATTCTTCTGCTACCTGCCACTCTTCTTTTTTAAGCTCGATGATTTTATCTTTTTCAAAGCTTAGTTTATGAATTTTACAAGCATTATTTGAAAGGAATTTTTGCAAATTTTTCTCATTTGAATTTTTTTCAAAAAGCTCCGCCAAAACGCTTAAAGCCACAGGGGAGGAAAACACTCCAGCCACACAGCCGCAGCACTCTTTTTCACTTTGTGGGTGAGGGGCAGAATCACTTCCAAACATCGCTTTTTCATACCCACTAAAAGCAAGTTCGCATAAAGCTTCTCTATCTTCGTAGGTTTTTGCTATGGGTTTGCAAAAAAGATGAGGTTGCATTTTACCGCCGATAACATCATCAAGGCTTAAAATAAGATGATGTAAGGTTATAGTCGCGTATAAATTTTCATAGTCTTTTAAAAGTTTGCAAAGGGTTTTTGTGGTGATATGCTCCATTACAATTTTAAGTTTAGGGAAATTAAGGGCAAGTTTCTCATAAATTTTGGCAAAATTCGCCTCCCTATCCATTACAAAATCATTTGTTTCGCCGTGGATTAAAAGAGGGATTTCTAAAGCACTCATTGCCAAAAGTGTAGGCTTTAAAGCTTCTAAGTCAAAACTTGAAACACCTCCACTTGAATTTGTCGTAATTCCAGCAGGATAAAGCTTAATGCCAAAAATTTCGCTTCTTGCTTCTTCTAAAAATTTCTCATCATAATGCTGAAAAAAAAGGGTCATTAAAGGCGTGAAAAGCTCATTTTCACTTGCTTTTATAATGCGACTTTTATAGGCTTTTAAAGCATTTAAGTCGCAAAGTGGAGGGATTAAATTCGGCATAATTACAGCTGCTCTAAAATCCCTTGCCGAGTAGGGGGTAACGCACTCGAGCATAGGCGTGTCTCTTAAGTGTAGGTGCATATCAAGGGGATTTGTAAGCTTCATTTTCACTCCTTGTAAGAAATTCTTAAATTCTAGCATAATAAAGTTGGCATAAAATAAAAATCTTAATATTTATATAGAAAGCTCAAAAAGGTCATTTTGTTTTAGTGTGAAAATTAAAAAAAATCATAAAATAAGAATATGCACTAAAAAAGATAAAAGGACACAAGCCTTAGCTTATATCCTTTAAAAAGTCTTATGCAGTCTTAAATTAGCAGTGTGTGATGTAGCACTTTCTCCAAAGAGGAATTTATAGCCTAAGCTTATATCTACTCCATAAGGATTT
>NZ_JANURX010000015.1:0-36261 GCF_030250085.1 Campylobacter felis | reverse complement strand
AATTTAACGAACATTTTTTTATAACAAGGAGAAAAAAATGAAAAAATCACTCGCTTTGGTTCTTATAAGTTCCACATTTTTATTTGGAGCTGGTGGGATAGATAAAGTTAATACTTTTTTGCAGAATTTAAGCACAGCTTTCTATGCTATTGGCGTATTTATACTTACTATTGCAATTATGTGGGGTGGTTCTAAAATAATGTTTCAAGGACAAACACTTAGAGAGGTTGCTCCTATTTTTATCGGTGGTATTCTTTTTGGTTCGGCTTCGGCACTTGCTGGTTATTTTATTTCATAACTTGCAACAGGATTAAAAATGCAGAAAAATCCACTTTTTAAGGGCTTAACTCGTCCTCCTATGATTTTTGGTGTTCCTATGACACCTCTTGTTATGGCAATGGGAGGCATTTTATTGCTTGCGTTTTATAGTCAAAATATCTTTTTAATTGCTTTTGCAATTCCTGTATTTTTCATTATGAAAGCAATGACAAAAAGAGATGATTTTATTTTCCGCTTGATGTTTTTAAAGATGAGATTTTTCTCTAATCCCACTTCTAAGAATTATTATAAGGTTAAAACATATAGCACAAATTCTTATAGACAAATGCCAAAAAACTCAAATTTCCCAAAAATATCAGTTTTTGGACTGAACGCAGAACCTAGTTTTGAAAAGCTTATTCCCTTTTCATCTTTAATTAGTGATTCTGTGGTGATTACAAAAGATTATTTTTTGATGACAACTTGGGAAGTTGGTGGAATTAGTTTTGAAGCTGAGGAAGATGATGAATTGGATATGAAAAATGATCTTTTAAATATGTTATTTAAATCTTTCGCAAATGAGCCTGTAAGTTTTTATTTTCATAATTGTAGATATTCTATTGAAGATAAATTGACTTCAAAATTTAACAATGCTTTTTTAGAAGAGATTGATAAAAAATATTATGAATCTTTCAAACAGGGAACGCTTAGAAAAAATTCTTTATATCTAACCCTAATTTTTAATCCCTTAAAGGTAAAAATTGAAAAAACAACATTTCTAAAAAGCTCTTTTGAAAGCAAAAGAAAGGCAATTAGCTTATTTTTAATTAAATTTAGTGAATTTACCGATAGATTAGAAGCGAATATCAAAGATTTTAATCCAAAACGATTAAAAACATATTTAAAAGATGATAAAACTTACTCAAAACAATTAGAGTTTTACAACTATCTACTCGGTGGAAAAATTAATCCTGTAAGAGTCTTAAAAGCTCCCATACATCAATATTTAAATGGCAATCTACAAAACATACAATTTGGACACGAAACTATTCAAATTAATAGCAATGATGGTGTAAAAAGATTTGCTAGATGTATTGAAATTAAAGATTATACAAATGAAACTTTTTCGGGTATTTTAGATATTTTGATGTATTTAGATATTGAATATATCATCACTCAAAGCTTTTCACCTATTCCTAGAATAGACGCAAAATCCGCAATATCTAGACAAAAAAAGCAGCTCATAGCAACTGAAGATGATGGATTTTCGCAAGTAGAGCAAATTGATGAAGCTTTAGATCAGCTCACAAATGGGGAGATTTCTTTTGGAAAATACCATTTTTCAATTCTTGTTTATGGAGATAGCTTAAAGGAGTGTAAAGATAATGCAAATCAAGTCATTACAAAGATGAATGAATTAGGATTTGCAGTAACACTAGCAAACATTGCCCTAAGTGCAACTTTCTTTTCGCAACTACCATCAAATTTTGCCATACGCCCAAGAATTAATCTTATTTCATCGCTTAATTATTCCTCATTAATAGCTTTACATAATTTTTCTATGGGGAAAAGAGATAAAAATTGCTGGGGTGATGCTGTAAGCATACTCAAAACTCCTAATAAACAGCCTTATTATTTTAACTTTCATCAAAACTCTGGAGTTAATAAAAATGATTTTGGAGAGCTATTTTTAGCAAATACCTTAATATTAGGTCAAAGTGGCGGTGGTAAAACCGTGTTTATGAATTTTATCGTCAATCAAATGCTTAAATATGCAAATAAAGACACTTTCCCTGATGATATACCACAAGAAAACAGAAAATTTACAGCCATTTACTTGGATAAAGATAAAGGAGCTTTAGGCAATATTTTATGTGCAGGTGGCAGATATATTAGCATTGAAAATGGCAAGCCCACAGGATTTAATCCTTTTATGGTTGAAAGCACACAAGAAAATATAAGACAACTCCAAACCCTAATGAAGCTTTTAGTTACTAGAAATAATGAAATCCTTACAACTAGAGAAGAGGAAATGCTTAATAATGCAGTCAATTCTCTTATGAAAGGCTTTGAAAAGGAGGAGAGAAAATATCCTATCTCTTTGCTACTTGAAAATTTAACAGAAAATGTAGATGATGACAATTCTCTAAAATCAAGATTAGCACTTTTTAAAAAAGGCAAACAATTTGGCTGGGTATTTGATAATGAATTTGACAATTTAGACTTCCCCGATGAAATTAATCTATTTGGCATTGATGGCACAGAATTCCTTGATGATAAAGATGTATCAGGGATACTTAGCTATTACATTCTTTGGCGTGTGATGAGTTTAGCAGATGGTAGAAGACTTTGTATTGATATAGATGAGGCTTGGAAGTGGCTTGAAAATGACATCGTGCAAGAAGAAGTTAAAAATAAATTTAAAACCATTAGAAAACAAAATGGCTTTCTAAGATTAGCAACGCAAAGCGTGGAAGACTTTTTAAAACTTAAAAACGCAACAACACTTATAGAACAATCCGCAACAATGGTATTTTTACCTAATCCAAAAGCTAAAGAAGAAGAATATGTAAAAGGAATAGGCTTAAGCTATGATGAGTATATGATTATTAAAGGGTTTAAACCCTCAAAAAGACAATTTTTAATCAAAAGACAAGATGAAAAAGTTATTTGCACTTTGGATTTAAGCTCTTTAGGCAATGAGAATTTAAAAATTCTCTCCACAGGAACAGCTCATATAGACACCATAGAAAAAATATTTGCACAAAATCATAAAAGCCTTGATGAGAAAGTGGCAGAGCTTAAAGAATTTTATAGGAATTCATAGGGGTTATAAATGAGAGATAAAAAACTAAGACAAGAGATTTTAGCCTTAGAAAATGAAGTCAAAGAGCTTGAAAAAACTCTTGGTGCGATTAAGCAAAGACTACTTAATCTTAAAGACCTCGCTTGGGATAAACAAAGCAAAAAAGAAAGCTCTAGTATGTATAAGGTGCTAAAAGAGGATAAAACACATACTATGGTTAAAAGTGAGCTAGGGGACATTAAGGTTGATAAAGATTTTATGGAGAAAGAAATCACTAAGCACCTTGATAATCCAAATTTAAGAGGTATGGTAACAACTAAAGAAATGCTTTCTTTTCCTAAGGTGGCTAAGGGCGTGAAGGCAGAGTATGATGAAAGGTATCAAGGATATAGCTGGAGAGTAAAGGCAAATGATGGAAGCATTTTAAACTATGGCGAAAGAGATTATGGAAATGGGCATAGATTATTAACAGCACATTCAAAGACAGGAAGGGACGAACGGGGTCAGCTTCGCCGAGAGTTTAACGACCGCAATTTTCACAATCCTGCTGATGAAATTATACCACAGCAAGACAAATTCGCAAAGGATTTTAAATCAAAACTTAAAGAATTTAACGCCAAAAACAAAACTCAAACTCAAATCAATATAAAGGAGTTGAAACGATGAATGTGGTTATTAATAAACAAGAAGTGCAATTTAGCACTCAAGATAATCAAACTTTTTGCACAAGTTTAGATGTAGCTAGGGTTTTTGGAAAGCAACATAAACATATACTAGTAAGCATTGAACGCATTTTAAGCGATTTACGAGAAATAGGGGCTTCCAACGAAATGCTCAATTTTCGGCAGGTCGTAAGAACCTCGCAAACAACGAACCCTAAAAATGGAAAGATAGTTAATAGAAAAATGCCTATGTATAATCTAACCAGAGATGGTTTTTCACTTTTAGCAATGGGCTTTACAGGAAAAACTGCACTACAATGGAAAATCGCTTTTTTAAATGCCTTTAATGAAATGGAAAGACTTCTAAAAAAAGAACTTTTAAATCCTAATAAATACATTATAGATTTAATGGCACTTGTGCAACCAAATTTGCCTCAAAGTGATTACAAAATTAGTGTAATTATAACAGATAAACCGCACTCTAAAGAAGCTAAAAATATTTTTTCTTTGGATTATCTTGTTGATAATCGCACACCAAAAGACCCAAAGAATTCGCAATGAGTGATAAAGAATTAGAAATTTTTGAGCTTTGTGAAAGATTAGTAGATCTTTTAGGAGATAAAGAAGCTGTTGCGGATTTACAAATTTTACTAGACAGACACCCTGAAATGTTTCAAAACAAAGAACAGGTTGCCAACTTAATCAAAAAAGTTATCAATGACCCTGAAATCATTATCAATAATCCAACTCCAAAAAGTGAAAAAGACTACATTGCAGGGAAAAAACTAAACGAAAAGAAAATGGGTGAAGTAGGGATTCGAAAAGATGAAAATATCAGCAAGATTTTTCACGCTAACGAAAAAAGATTGAAAAATTTAGAATTAATGGCAAAGAAAGATGTAGTAGCCGATGGTAGGAACGCCCACACCTCCTACACTCAAGCCCAAAGTCTTGACGGGCGACTGGTTCAAAAGAACATTTCATCGACTGCTAATGAAATTATACCACAACAAGACAAATCCGCAAAGGATTTTAAATCAAAACTTAAAGAATTTAACACCAAAAACAAAACTCAAACTCAAATCAATATAAAGGAGTTGAAACGATGAAAATATATTACTCAAATAAAAAGGAGCTAAACAATGAATAATATCAATTTAATCGGCTATTTGGGCAAAGATTTTGAAGTAGGTAATACAAGTGGAGGAAAACTTTATGCAAAAAATTCTCTTGCTATCACTAAGCGTTGGAAAAATGAAAAAGGCAATGATGAAAGTAGCACGACTTGGATACCTATTGTCTTATTTGGCAAGAGTGCAGAAAGTGCTTCTATGTATATCAAAAAAGGCTCTCAATTTGCGTGTAGTGGAGAATTATCATCTAGTCAATACACCGATGAACAAGGAAATGTTAAAACAACACTAAGCGTTATCGTGTCTAAATTCTATTGGTTAGGCAAAAAAGATAGAGAAACTCCACAAGAAATACAAAATCCACCAAAAGAACCAAGCGTTGAATATGAACACCAAGCCGTTAATGTGGAATCTGAAGAAATTCCATTTTAAACATAAAAAAAGGAGTTATATCTATGGAAAATTTAAGCGTTGAAGAGTTGGCAGACAAAATGGGAGCTTTAAATTATGAAAAGCTAATCAAAGCTTTGTTTTTATTTGAAAAAAACTCTTCAATGGAAAAACTCACCGCAAATCAAAAGCGAATTGTTTTAGATGAAGCGTATCAATTTTATATGGATAATAAATATATATCTTCTTTTTTACAAGAGGATATTAATCAAATTTTAGAAGATTCCATTGATAAAGAGCTTTCAAAAAAACAAGAAAAAACACTAGAAAGGTAATAAAATGAAAAAAACATTAAATACAAGCAAAACAACAGGGATTAAAAAATCCCTCATCGCTCTTACTTCCTTATTAGTTTTGCCTAACTTAGCATTTAGTGCAGGTATTCCTGTGGTAGATACGACCGCAAATCAACAAATGGCTACACAAAATGCTAAACAAGTTGCAGAGTGGGCTAAAGAAGCCACAAGATGGACTGAAACCGTATCGCACTATCAAAAACAAATCCAAGCCTATAAAGACGAACTTTTATCAAAAACAGGCATTAGAGATTCTGTGGCTTTTGTGAAAGATATAAAAAAAATCTATTCAGATTTTGCGGAAGCTGGAGAAAACATTCAATCCTTTTACAATGATGTTCTAAGAGACCCACAAGAATTTTTAAGCGATAAAGGTAATGAAATTTTTGGCAAATATACAAGTTTTGATAGATGTAATTTTGACTATATGAGTCAAAGTGAAAAAAATATCTGCAAAATGGATTTAATCACCTATGCTGCTCAAGTAGAAACCTACAATCAAGCCTCAAAGCAAATGGATACCATTAGTCAAACGCTTAAAAAATTGCAAGAGCGATTAGTCAATTCAAAGGACATTAAAGAAAGCACTGATGTGGGCAATGCTATTCAACTAGAGGTTGCAAAAATACAAATGGTAAAAAATCAAGTTGATTTAGCTAATGCAAGCTATGAAAATCAAAGAAATATCAAAAAAGATTTAGCAATGCAGGAATACTCAAAATCACTTCAGAAGCCGAGAGAAAGTGCTATGGAGTTTTTCAAAAATCAAAATGCAAATGATAAATAATGAAAGATCTTTTTCAAACTCTGGGTCTAAGTATAGAACAAATTATTAATGCCATTAGACAAACAGGAACAAGCGATAAGATTGCTGAACTTATGGTGTTGTTTTCTATCATCATCACCCTAGTCATTATGTATAAAGGCTATGAGGTGTTAATGGGTAAAAGTCAAAGTCCTATTAGAGAGCTTACTTGGGATATAGCAGGAAAGCTTTTAGTTATTACCTTTGCTTTAAATCTTGGAGGTTGGTTAGATTTAGTTATTGGTGCAATGGATGGAATTTATGAGTGGGCTGGTGGGGGAGCACAAATGTATCAAAACCTAGATCAAATGTTTGCAAAAACCTCACAATTAACAAATGCAATATGGGCTAAAGCAAGTGGATTTGATACTATTTTGGCTGTTGTAGCAATGTGTCTTTGTTATATAGGATTTTGTATTGCTGTTATTCCAACACTCTCTATCTTAATTGTTACAACTTTTACACAAACCCTGCTTGTAATTTCTGCTCCTATAGTATTTTGGCTTTTAATCTTTAAAGCTACTAGAAATGTCTTTACACAATGGATAGGGCTTTTATTATCAAATACTCTTGTGCTTTTACTTGTTGGCTTGTTTTTAAAAACCTTTATGAATCAAATGTCATCTTGGATTAACTATTTTTCACAGGCAACCTACGCAGGAGACGATGTATTAGGAACAAGCATTTTCTATGTCATTGCCTCTTTGATACTAGTTATTATGATTTATTCTGCAAAAATCTTTGCTGAAAAAGTTGCAAATGTATCAATGGATGGTGCTATGGGTGGTGCGATGAGTTCTGTTTTAAGTCCTGCTGGTCAATTAGCTATGAAACCTGCAGGTAAGGCTGCTGGAATGGCTATGAATTATGGTAAAGCTGGTGGAAAATTAGCAACTAAAGGTGCTTGGGCTGTGGGTAAGGGTTTAGGTAAGGGTGGTTATAGTTTAGCTAAAAAAATGTATGAAAGGGCTAGAAATGAAGCGTAAATTTCAATTTGTTTTTATTTTGTTTTTTGGTGTTTTGATGTTGAGTGCTTGTAGTGCTAAACATCAGGGTAGATATGATGATTTTTTCAGCGATAAAAAAGGTTGGATACCTGTTAATTCGCAAAATCAAGACTTAAATAAAGGTAATGCAAATGAAAAATGATTTTAATACAGCATTAGATTACGAAGCAAGTTTTAGATATTTGATAGAGCAAAGCAACAAAAGAGCGTGGCTTATCTCTTTTGTTGCAATCTTTATAGCCTCTCTTTCTCTTATTGCTGTTGTGTTATTAACACCTTTAAAAACCATAGAGCCTTATGTAATAAGGGTAGATAACACCACAGGTATGGTGGATATTTTAACTCTGCTTGATGAAAAAGAAATCACGCAAAATGAAGCATTGGATAAATACTTTATCTCCCAATACATTAAAGCTAGAGAGGGTTATTATTACGAGCTTTTAAACCAAGATTATTTACTCACCCAATTAATGAGTTCAGAAAATGTTGCAAATGAGTATAGGGCTTTGTATGAGGGAGATAATGCAAGAGACCAAATTTTAAAAAACTCTAATGAAGTAAGCGTGCAAATTTTAAGTGTTGTTTTAGGAGAAAGCAATGGAGTTAAAACTTCAACAATAAGAGCAAACATTACTACAAAAAATCTATCCAGTAGAGGCACATCACAAGCTACAAAAGTCATCACCTTAAGTTATGACTACACGCTAGGAAAAGCTAGTGAAGAAAATAGACTATTAAATCCACTAGGATTTAAAGTTTTAACATACAGAATTGATAATGAGGTAGAAAAATGAAAAAGATAATTTTAGCAAGTTTATTATTAGGTAATTTCGTTTGGGCTTTGAATGTCCCAAAAACTTCTACATTTGATAAAAGAATCGCTTATGCGGTTTATAATGCCGATGATGTTTTTCAAATTAATTCTAAAAATGGCTATGTAAGTGTTTTAGAATTTGGTGTTGATGAAAGAATTATCAATACTGCCACAGGATTTGCTGAAGGTTGGGACTTAACTCAAAAAGACAATTTATTATTTATCAAACCTAAAGCTTACAAAACGCAATTAGTTCATCAAGATGAAAATAGCACAGCAGAACAACAAAGCTCACAAGAATTTGTTGTAGATCCTAATCCTTATGATTGGAAAACAAATCTAATTGTCATCACAAATTTAAATACCTATGTATTTGATTTAAAATTAGTCGCTAATAATAAAAATACAACTTATAAACTTAGCTTCTCCTATCCTCAAAAAGATTTACAAGCAACCAAAGAATTATTAGAAGCTGTGGAACAAGAAAATATACGCACGGATTTAGATAAAAATACCATTCCTAGAAATTGGGATTTTTATATGAAAGTCAATAAAGGCAGTGAGGATATAAGTCCAAATTTTGCGTATGATGATGGTGTTTTTACCTATTTAGGTTTTGATAATACTAAAACCTTTCCTGCTGTTTTTATGTATGAAAATGGCAAAGAAAGCATTTTAAACACTCATATTAAAAAAGACGGCAACTATGAAGTTTTAGTGATACAAAAAACCACAAAACAAATTTTATTAAGAAGTGGGGATAAGGTCGTAGGAATTTTTAATCGTGGATACGCAAAAAATCCTTTGAGAAAAACAAGAGAAACTTCTAATGAAAATATTCAAAGAGAAATTAATAAAAAATAAGGGGTAAATTATGCAAAATAAAGAGCAAGATAGCTTAGAAAATGACTTTGATAGCCACACAAGCGAATTGAGTGAGCAAAAAAATCATCTCAAAAAGATACAAGCTTATACAATCTTTGCTATTGGCGGTTTATTGCTCATCATTTTAATTGTTTATTTCTTAAAATCATTTTCATCAAATAATCAAAGTGTTGAAGAAACACCAAAGGAAGAAAATAAAGATTTAGCTCAAAGCGTTAAGGCTAAAGAATTTGTTCCACCTCCTCCACAAAAGACATTTGACGAGCTTATCGCTAACACACCACAACAAGAACAGCCTTTAATGCTTGAGCCAAAACCTCCAAAGCCTAGAATTGTAAAAGGTGCAGGAGTTACGGTCATTGCTTCAACTAATAGCGGAGGATTTGATGGAGGCAATGCTGGCAATAACAGAGAGTTTGGAGAGAAACCAAATACCTTATTTGAATTTGGGCAAAATGGTGCTTTGCAAAATTCTAATAATTTGCAAGGTGGAGGAGAATTTACAGGTGAAGTTTTCACTCCTACAATTGCTAAAGTGAGTGAGTTTGACCAAAATCTTCTTTTGTCTAAAGGAACTTATATTGGCTGTGCTTTAAAAACAAGGCTTGTTAGCTCTATTAAAGGAGGGATTGCCTGCATAGTATCTAATGATGTTTATTCTGCAAATGGCAACACACTTTTAATTGAAAAAGGTAGCACTATTACAGGAACATTTAATGCGGGTCAAATGGATGATGGTATGGATAGACTTTTTGTTATTTGGCAAGAAATTAGAACACCTAATAATATTATTATTCCTGTATATTCTGGAGCTACTGATGAGCTAGGTGCTAGTGGAATGCAAGGCTGGGTGGATCATCACTATTTAAAACGATTTGGTTCTGCCATTTTACTTTCAATGATTGATGATGGTATGGCAATACTAGCTGACCAATTAAGCAAAAACAATAAAAATGGCAATAACTACTACAATTATAGTGAGAATACAAGGGAAAATGTCGGTGAAATCGCTAACACTGCTTTAGAAAAAATGATTGATATTAAGCCAACTCTTTATAAAAATCACGGCGATTTAGTTGGCGTTTATGTCAATAGAGATATTGATTTTTCAAAGGTTTATAAACTTACAAGGAAAAAGAATGTCAATCACCCTAGATAAATATACAAATCAATATTTTGGAGAATTTTTAAAAGATGATTCTATCAATGAAATTTGTTACAACGGCGATGATAAAGTATGGCTACAAAATTCTAAAGGATTATGGGAAGCTATACCTAGTAAGCTTGACTTTGAAAAAGCTGGACATTTTGCAACTGCGGCTGCTGCTTTTAAAAAAGACAAAATAGATGTTTCTCGTCCTATTCTTAGTTGTATTTTAGTAGGTGGAGAGCGTATGCAAATCGTTATCCCACCTGCTACTAAAAGTGAACATATTTCAATCACCATTAGAAAACCTAGCAAAACTCGCTTTAAAATGCAAAATCATATTGAAAGCGGACTTTTTGAGGATTTAAATCCTAATGATACAAACCCTATCAAACCTAGCGATGCAGAACTCATTAAGCTTTATAAAGAAAAAGATTATCAAAGCTTCATCTCTAAGGCTGTAAGCTATGGTAAAAACATCATCATTGCTGGAGAAACAGGGAGTGGAAAAACTACCTTTATGAAAACACTAATTGATTTTATCAGTCTTGATGATAGGATTATTACGATTGAAGATGTGGAAGAAATCAAATTTTACGAACATAAAAACTTCGTGCAATTATTTTATCCAAGTGAAGCAAAAAGCACGGATTTTTTAAATTCTGCAACGCTTTTAAAGTCCTGCTTAAGAATGAAACCTGATAGGATTTTATTAGCAGAGCTTAGAGGTGCTGAAACTTATGATTTTATCAATGTTTTAGCAAGTGGTCACGGAGGGAGTATCACAAGTTGCCACGCAGGAAGCCCTGAAGAAACATTTACACGACTTGCCTTAATGACTTTACAAAACCCACAAGGTCAATGTGTGCCTTTTGAAATTATCCAAAAAACACTGAAAGATTTGATTGATATTGTCGTTCATATCCACGCCCATCACGGAAAAAGGCGTATTAGTGGAATTTATTTTAAAGAGATAGAGAATATCAAGTAAAGGGATAAATATGTCTATGTGGAAAATTAACAGGCAAGAAACAGAAGCAACAAACACAAATCTTGTAAATATAAATAATAAAAAAGTGGAATTTACTACCAAAAATAATCAAATATTTTGCACCAGCTTAGATATAGCTAGAGTATTTGAAAAAAGACATACTCATATTTTAGATATCATTAAAAACTATTTAAATGATGGAGATATGAAAGAATTTAACCAGCCGAATTTTCGGCTGGTTAATTATAAAGACCTAAAAGGCGAACTTAGACCAGCCTATGAAGTGTCTCGTGATGGTTTTTCATTTATTGCAATGGGTTTAACAGGTAAAAAAGCAAATAAATGGAAAGTTTCTTTTATTAATGCCTTTAATAAAATGGAGCAAGTTATCACGCAAGAAATACATAGTCCTAATAAATATCTTACAGAAATAATGAGTGAGCTTTATAAAAGACTTCCGCAAGAAGATTTTAGTGTTGATATTACACTTAAAGATAGAAATCAGAACAATCAAATAATTTATTCTCATCATTATGAAGTTGGTGGCAAACCAAGAGATCCAATGGTGAGTAAAAATAAAGAATTTTTTGAAAATAATTTTATAGCACAACAAGACAAATCTACAAAGGATTTTAAATCAAAACTTAAAGAATTTAACACCAAAAATAATGCAAACAAAACTATCAAAAATAAAGACTTGGAGAAATAAAATGAATAAAGAAAAACGAGGCATTTATAATGTAAGTTTTAATGAAAAAAACTCAACTCCTATTAATGCAGAGCTTGAAGCTATTGAAAATGCCATTATAGATTATGTCGTGCATTATGTTAAGGGTTGGCACAATGAAAGAAGAGATAAGGGTAGAGGTGCAGAGCATATTAGACTTCACTTAGAAAAAGGTAGTGAGGGAGAAATTAGCTTAGAAGAATTATTAAATCTTGGCAACTCCATAAGAGAATATTTAAAAATATTTAAAGAACCCTATAAAGATAGTAACGATGCTAGAGTTTATGAATGGGAAAATAATGAAAGTGTGCGTTTTAGAATTGTAACGGACACAAATTATAAACTAATCAAAGGGGAGGGTCACTCGAATACGCCACTATCCCCCTCTGATGAGATAATTATAACCTTTTACTCTGATAGAAATCTTAATAAACAAATGGAATTTAAAAATCCTAAAGTAGCAAAATACTATGCAAATCAAACAAAAAATTTTAAATCAAAATTAACAGAATTTAACACCAAAAATAATGCAAACAAAACTATCAAAAATAAAGACTTGGAGAAATAAATGCAAAACAATAAAAGCCTTCAAATTATTTTTCTTATTCTAGTAGGTTTCATTTTTACCTATTTACTAACTCCTATTGTTTTCTTTGTTTTGAACAAAGTAAAAATAATGAAAGCGATTGAAATCTATAACATTAACTTCACTTTACAGGCAGTCGCTAATCATTATCCAAAAATATGGCTTTCTTTGGGTATCACTTTCGCATTTTGCTTGTTTGCTTTGACTCTTTTGGTGTTTTCCTTAAAAACCAAAAAATCTCAATTTGGCGAAGCTAGATTTGCTAATTTTAATGAAATTAAAAAAATGAATTTATTTGGAGATAAGGGCATTATTATTGGAAAATATAAGGGAAAATTATTAAGATTTGGGGGTCAGCAATTTGTAGCTTTAGGGGCTCCTACAAGAAGTGGTAAGGGTGTGGGTATTGTGATACCAAATTTATTAGAATGGCAAGAAAGTGCTGTGGTGCAAGATATTAAGCAAGAATGCTTTGATTACACCAGTAAATATAGAAAAGAAATCTTAGGACAAGAAGTTTATCTTTTTAATCCATTTTCAAGACAAACACACCGCTACAATCCTTTAACCTACATTGATATGAATGATAAAGAGCATTGCGATAGTCAATTAATGGATTTAGGCAATATCCTTTATCCACTTGATGGAGATTCCACTTCAAAATTTTTCAATGGATTGGCTCAAAATCTATTCATAGGACTTTGTTATTTATGGCGTGATTTGCAACTTAGTAACAATGGAAAAGATTTTCAAAAAGCTTTTAATGTAGATGTAGGAGAATTTAACTTTTACAATATCTTACAACTCTCAAAAGGTTTAACTCTTAAAAATGAGGAAAATAATATTAGAGGCTTTGATGATACATACAATTTTTTAGTCTATTGTGAAATTTTAGATGAAGCTACCATAAGACGCTTAGAAACTTATTTTAATATCAGCTCAGACGCAACTAAATCGGGCGTAATGAGTTCTTTTAATGCTCCTCTTGTGCCATTTGAAAGTGAAACTCTAAGATTAAGCACAGAAACAAGTGATTTTGATTTAAGAGATTTACGCAAAAAGAAAATGACAATTTATATAGGAATTACGCCTGATCAATTAGCAAATGCTGGATTTATTTTAAATATATTTTGGTCGCAACTTATTCTACTAAATACTAAAGAATTACCACAAAGCAATAAAGAATTAAAATACACCTGCTTAATGGTTATGGACGAATTTACTGCACCTGGTAGAATTCCTATCTATCAATCTGCTGTAAGCTTTATGGCTGGATATTGGCTACGCTCTTTAATGATTTATCAATCCAACTCACAACTTGAAACGCAACAGCCTTTAGGTTATGGAAAAGAGGGAGCTAAAACACTTTTAACAAATCACGCTTGTCAAATTTTTTATGCACCAAGAGAACAAGAAGACGCAGAAGCTATTTCTAGGATTTTAGGAAATACCACTTTTAAAACAAGCTCAAGAAGTATTAATACAAGTGGTAATGGTGGTGGCTCAAGAAGTATTAGTGAAGCAAGTAGAGCTTTAATGTTACCGCAAGAGCTAAGAGAAATGGCTTTTGAAAACGAGTTGATTACTATTGATAGTGGCAAACCCATCTTATGCAATAAAGCATTTTACTATTCAGATTCTTATTTTATGGATAAATTTAAAGCTGTTTCAAAAAGCTTATCAACAATAAGAAAAATTCCAACAAGAGAACAATTAGAAAATGCGATCTTAAAAGGAGAATGCAAAGTAAAAATTCAAATTATAGGAGAAAACAATGAAAAAAATGTCGCTTAGTTTAGCTGTAATTGCTTCATTAGTAGTTGGGTGTTCTGCCCCGCAACCAAAAAAATTAGATAATGGTTCTATTTTAACTATTAACACTTCCATTTTGGAAAAACAATATAACTTTGTTCCAAAAGATAATTTTTTAAGCTCACAAAATTGGACTTATCAAATCATCGCTGAAAAGAAATCAGAAAAAGATGACTTTATCAAAAATGAGCTTATAACGAAAACTTTTTTATTAGCTCACAATGCTAGTAGAATGATTTTAGTCGGTAGAGAAGATTTGATACAAGCCTACAAGGAATATTTTATCAAAAATCAAGTCATTATCCCTATTGAATTACAACCTATCAATCCTTATGAAGAGGATTACAACAAGGTTAGTATTTTATTTTTTAACAAAATTAAAGGAGAGTAAAAAATGAAAAAAGTTCTTTTATCTATCTTAGCTTTTGGTGTTGTATCCTCTAATGCAATAGAATTAGAAATGCTAACAGGAGATACTAGATTAGCGTGCGAGGCAATGCTTTGTCTAGCAAGTCCTACTCAACCAGCAGAATGTAGTGCCTCTTTAGCAAGATATTTTAGCATACATTTTAAAAAGCCGTGGAAAACTATTAATGCTAGAAAAGCTTTTTTAAATCTTTGCCCCATAGGAGATGCAGATAGTGAAATGCTTAAATATAAAAACGAAATTTTAGCAAACCTAGATGGAGCTTGTAGCGTAGAAGCGTTGAATCAGCGTATTGAAAAAACCTTATTGAGAGTTGAACAATTTTGCGAGAGTAGTGGAGCTGGAGATGGCACTTCGTGTAAAAATGTAAATATTTATGGCTTTAGAATCAATCCACAATTAACAAATTCTTGCAGATTGCTATCTTCATCAAAATATACAGATTATCATTTAAAATACACTTGCAACAATAAATTTTACGAACAAGAAGAATGGCAAAGAGGCTATGAATTAAAGGAAATCTCGCAAGAAATTTACAATGCCTTACCTGTATCGCAAAGAGAGCAAGGAGAAAAATTAACAGAAATTAGCAGATATGAATTTATAAAATTGCCTCAAAATCAAAGAAAACAAATTGGGTTTAAATATTACAAAATTAATATTGCTTATTATCAAAAAATGGCTATCAAAAAAGAATGTTGGGTTAATGAGAAATAATGATGAACGAGATTAATTCTAACGAAAATCTTTTTGAAATTGTCAATAATGAGCAAGAAATATCTGCGACTAATTACAATGAGTTATTACAAAAATTTGCCAATATTATGAAAGAAATTAATGCCAAAATTCATATTGGCAAACAAAACTCGCAAAGCAATACAGAAGATGGCATTTTTAAAGATTTAGAAAATAATTATATAGAGCTAAATAATACGCATTTGGCTCTTGTTTCTTATTTTACAAATCCTCCAAACGATGAGGAAAAAGAACTCATCAGCAAAACAGCCTCCATAAGAAAGACTATGGAAGATTTTGCAAAATTTGCTAATGAAATTCAAAAAATATCATTAGATGAAAAATTAGAAAAATATAATGAACAGATTAATCAATTTTGCGAGATAGTGGAATATAAACTTTCTCATAATGCACAAAACTACAATGACTTTCTTGATAGCTTTATCAAAGATGGCAAAGATAAGCTTAATATTTTCTCGCAAATATTTACAAAAATGATAAAGAATACAAAATCATTTCTTATATTTTTTAGCTTTACAACAATTGGACTTGGTATAACGCTTGGTATTCTGCTATTTCTTATTTATACAAAAAATACAGAACTTGAAAATTTACAAAAAAGAGTAAGCGTAATCACTCAAGGCTTGGCAACAATCTCCGTTAATGAAGACGATAAAAGCCTCACCTTGAGCTTTGCAAAAAAACAAAAAACTATTCTTACGGAAAATAAAAATAGTATTCAAATCACACTACAAGGAGGTGAATGAACGGAGGAATTATATATAAAAATTGCAAAAAACAAAAAATTTTTAAGGAGATAAAAATGGCATTTGGAAGATTAGTTAATGATAAGATTGTTATTGATACAAACAATGCTTTAAACTACAAAAACAAGGAGGGTGATATTCAGCAAAGAAAAGTGGATACTGCTTTGATTGATGTGATTAAAGAAGCAGGACAAGTTGCGGCAATGGAACACGGTGCTGTGCTTTTTTCTGCAAAGATTAATAATGAGTGGAAAAACTATTTTGTTAATAGAGATGAAAAAACTCATAATATCGTCTTAAAACCTACTAATTCACAAAATAGAGATGATTTTATCTACATCAACTCTAATGTCAATGAGCAAGGTTATTTTTACTACACTATTAATCAAAAGAGAGAATCCGCAAAAGAATTAATTGAGGGAGTTGGGATTACAGAACACCAAAATCAAGATGGCTCTAAAAGTCATTATCTGGAAACTAATGTGAGACTCTACAACGAGGAGCTAAAAAGCGAACTCAAAGAAAAAGGCAAAGAGTTTGTAGCTGTAATTTCAAATGCAGGTTTTGAAGTTGTTAATGAAGCTGAAATGAAAGCACAAAAACAAAAGCAACAAATGCAGCAAACCCAAGAGATTAAAGAGCCTGAAAAAAAGCAAGATAAAGGCTTAGAAAGATGATATACACACCCTTATGGGTGTGTATTTATAATAATTATTGTAATATAAAATATATTTATAATTAATAATATATAACATAAATAACTATTATATTCTAATAATTATTTATGTTATCCAGTAATAAAGAAAGGTAAAAAATGAGATTATTTATAGCAGAAAAACCTGAACTTGGTAGAGCCATTGCGGAAGGACTAGAAGGAAGTTATAAAAGTGGCGAAGGCTACATACAAAAAGGAAATGACATTATTACTTGGGCTTTTGGGCATATTTTAGAACTTGCTAAACCTGAAGAATATGATGAAAAATATAAGCTGTGGAAACTTGAGGACTTGCCACTACCCATTAAAGAATTTAAATATTTACCTAAGAAAGATAGCAGAAAACAGCTCAAAATCATCTGTGATTTAATCCATAGCGATAAAATCGCTTCTATTGTAAATTGTGGGGATGCAGATGATGAGGGACAAATCTTAGTCGATGAAATTATTCAGTATTCTAAAAGCTCCAAACCTGTCTTTAGAGTTTTAATTAATGACTTAACTCCAAAAGCAGTCAAAGAAGAAATAGCAAAAATTAAATCTAACGCAGATTTTAAAGGTATGAGCGAAAGAGGCTTTGCGAGAAGTCAAGCTGATTGGATAGTAGGAATTAATCTTACAAGGGCTTACACCATCATTGCTAGACAAAACAATTTCGAGGGTATCTTAAGTGTAGGAAGAGTGCAAACTCCTATTTTAGGACTTGTAGTTGCTAGAGATAAAGAATTTGAAAGTTTTAAAAGCATCGATTATTATTCCTTACTTGGAAATTTTGAAATTAACAATCATACAATTCAAGCACGATTAAAGACGGAAGAAAAAATTACAGATGAAAATCTAGCTAAAGAAATTAAAAATATGTGCGAAAATCAAAATGCAAAAATAAATGTAAAAATAGAAAATAAAAAAGAATATCCGCCACTACCCTATAATTTACTTATTTTACAGGCAGAGTGTGCAAAATTTTTTGGATTTAGCCCCGACAAAACCCTACAAATCACACAATCCTTAAGAGAAAAACATAAAGCAATTACTTACAATAGGTCAGATTGTCAGTATCTTCCTGAAACAATCTTTGAAGAAGCTCCACAAATTTTAAATTCCATAAAAACAAATTTAAATAATGATGAGATTGAAGCTCTCATCGCTGGTAGTGATACAAAAATAAAAAGCAAAGCTTTTAATGATGAGAACATTTCAGCACATTATGGAATCATTCCTACTCAAAACAAGATTTCATCACAATTAAGCAAAGATGAATCAGTCGTTTATGATTTAATTTCTAAAAGATTTATCATTCAATTTTTTCAGCCTAGAGAATATCAAACCACCACAATTAATTTAGAAATCAATCAAAAAATTTTTACCGCAACACAAAGCAAAACAACAAAAAGCGGTTTTAGAAGTCTATGGAAAAATATTGATACCGATAAAGAAGAGGAGCTTGATAGTGATAAAAACGAATATGATTTATCTAGCTTAAAAGATAATGATAATGCAAAATGTGCTTTGGTGCAGATTGAAAAGAAGCAAACAAAACCTCGCCCTTATTACACTATGACAACATTACTTAAAGATTTAAATAGTGTCGCAAAATATGTAAGCGATGAAAAAATTAAAAAATTACTGATGGAAAAAGATAAAGACAAAAAAGGAGAAAGCGGAGGTATAGGCACACCTGCTACAAGGTCAAATCACATAAAAACCCTTATTGAAAGAGAATATATAGAGGTAAGCAAAGATAAAAAGCAAGTTGTTAAATCTACGCAAAAAGGTAGGGATTTAATCGCACTTTCTCCAAAAGCTCTTACTACACCTGATATGACAGCTTTATGGTTTGAACAACAAAAAATGATAGAGGCACAAGAGCTTACAAGAGGGCAATTTTTAGAGGAAGTAACAAAAGAAGTCATCGGTGAAATTCAAAGAATTAGCAATAACAAAGATTTTAAAATCTTAGAAGATAAAAATCAGCAAAAAATTCAATGTCCGCAATGCGATAAAGGCTATCTAATAAAACGCAAGGGAAAATATGGAGATTTTTGGGGGTGTAGTGAATACAAGGAGGGTTGTAAGGCTATATATCCTGATAATAAAGGCAAACCAAATTTTGAAACAAAACAAAACAATAGCGACACTACATATAAATGTCCGCAATGTGATAAAGGATTCTTGCAGAGAATGAAAAGTAAAAATGGTAAAAGCTGGTGGTGGGGCTGTAATGAATTTAAACAAGGCTGTAAGGCTATGTATTATGATGATAATGGAAAACCTAAAATATAATTTATTATAAATATATTTTATTATATAATATTTACTAATATATATTAATATTATACGAAAATTATTTAATCACAACAAGGATAAACAATGACAAAGCACGAAGATAAATATTATGAAAACATTAACTATAAGCTCTGCATAGCAATGCTTGTTTTTATAATTTTTCTTTTTTGTTGCGGACTTTATTATTTAGACGAACAACCTGTTGCAATTTTGCTTCTTTGTATATTGCCTGTGAGTTGTTATATCTATATTGAACTGCTATTTGGTAGATATAGACTTAAATTAAAAAAGCAAAATAAAGATACAAAATACATAGAGCGATTTGCCATAATTGGTAGTGTTGCACTTGTATTTTGTATGTATATCTCAATAATAATTGCTATGGCAAAAAACTGAAAGGAGAAAAATGAAATTAAAAGATTTTGATTTTAGGATACACGATAAAGAAAAAGCAAGGAATTATCTTTACTATTTTGACCCTAAAAAATTTATGGAAAAAATGCTAATAGATACTTCGCTTTATGAAACTTTAGAACTTGAGCTGTGGAGCGGTGTTTGTGATAAGAGAGGATTTAGGATTTATGAGGGTGATGTTATAGAGTGTAAGGCAAAAATTGCAGGGCTTTATAAAAAAGTAAGGGGAAGCATTATTTTCAAAGATAGGTGTTTTTATGTTTTGGTGAATAAAGATATTTATGAGTTAAATACTTTATCAAATATTAAATTACTAGGCAATATCCACGAGAAAAAAGAATTATTAAATCATTAAAGAAAGGAGTGAAAAATGCACCATTATTTTAAAGACAAAATGGAAACTTGGGGGGGTAAATTAGTGCGTTTAAATAGAGATTGTGAAACAGGTTTATATGTTTTTAAAAAGGGAACATTAATGCGGGTTTGGTCTGCTAATAATGTAAGAATTATGCTTAGAACTTTGCCTTGCGAAGCTTGTAAGATTGAGGCTAGTATGACAATAAAAGGTAAAAAGAAAGATTACCAGCTTTATTTTGATTTTGTAGAGGAAAAGGATTGAAATGAAAAAAATGTATGAACTATATTCAAAGAATTTTATATGTTTTATTACAAGAAAAACTTTTAGATGATGGGCTATACAAATGAACAAACAAGAAAAAGCAAAAGAAAGAAAGGCTAAACGCTATGCTCTTTTAAAAGAAGCAAAAGAGCGTAAAAGAAAGATGAAAATCAAAACAGGGCTTAAGATTAGAAAGATGAAAGAAAAGCCTTTAAAAATACCTATAATATAAAGATAAGCAAAATCTACTTTTAGCATACATATCTTTAAATAATTATTAGTATATTTTATAATATATTAATAAATAATAGTATATAATGTTATACAAATAAATTTAAAGGTTAAATGATGATTATATCTATCATAAATAAGAAAGGCGGGGTCGGCAAAACCCCTTTTGCTTTTTCTATTGCTAAAGATTTAGGATATTTTTTACAAAGCAATGATAATTCTATTATTGAAAAAATTTATCCTGAGAAAGCAAAAATTCTACCAACGCCAAAAAAAATAGATAATTGCGTTTATGATTTTGGCGGTTTTGTGGAAAAAGGTGTATTGAGTATTGTCAAAGAGAGCGATGTTATTATTATTCCTTGCACAAGCAATTATAATTCTTTACTTAGAACACTAGAAACTTTAAATGAAATAGGTAATGATGATAGAGTTTGTATCTTAGTTACAGATTACAGGGACGAAAAAGAAAAAAAACAAATTTGTGAAACTCTTGAAAGTAATTTTACAGATTTAAATCTTTTCTTTTTCAAATTTTCAAAAATCATTGAAAATTCTATGAGTAGTGGAGCTTCTTTTACTGAACTCTACAATGAAAATAATCTTTCAAGGTTAAGCTATACAAATTTCTTTAATGAATACCAAAGACTTCTACATTTTATTAAAAAGGAAAAAGCATAATGGAAAAAAAGCCTTTTACAATTGATGAAGCTTTAAAATCTGAAACAAGCTCTCAAAAAACTTACAAAAAAGCAGAGAAAAAATCATCTGGTAGAAAAACAATTGATAAAGAATTAAGAAGAGAACATATGGTCGTTTGCAGACTCAATCAAAAAGAATATGAAACGCTAAAGAAATTGATGGAGTTAGAATTTAATACTGAATCAAGCATCTACATAAGAAAACTAATCTTAAAGGAGGCTAAGGCTTTAAATATTAATGAATAATGCTAAAATATCCTTGCAAAAAAACAAAAATTACAAGGATAAACTATGCGGAAAACAAAAAGACAAATTGAAGATGAAAAGTATTATGGTGGCAAAAGCCTATTTGATTTTATAGAATTAGAATTTTCACAAGGAGAAGAAAATGAGCAACAGAATGGAGAATTATCCCAACATAGAGAAACTGCAAATGGCGTTGAACGAATTAGCGTTTCATCAAGTTCATCAAGCTTGGATAGACAAGAAAATTCCACAATACAGCTTGATAATACTAGAGAGATGGGCGGAACTTTATCCAAACACCATCAAGAATCTAGGAATGTCAGAACTAATGACACTAGCATTACCACAAGCACAAATGGAACTACAAATTTTAGAGAGCAAGGAAGCGGAGGAAATGAGAGAGCAGGGACTAACGGATATGGAGATACTAACCCAAACTCAAATCAATCTCAATCAATTCATAGCGATAGAACCACAGATTTATTCTCCTTTGTTTCAAGAAATGATGATGAGAGACAAGGAGCAAATGCAAGAAGAAACAATCAACAATCAGTATTGGAATCTACAACAAGAGATGATGACTTTGAAAGAAGAAATTTCAAATCTGGGCAAAAACTAGATTTTACAGCCGATGATGAAATCTATCTTGGCTCTTTGAAAGATAGATTTCAAAAAAATATCCACGCCATTAAACTTTTAAAAACCATAGAGCAAGAAAATCGCTACGCCACTAAACAAGAGCAAGAAATTCTCAATAGATTTTCAGGTTGGGGTGGAATTCCACAAGCTTTTGACCACCAAAATAAAGAATGGGAAAAAGAGTTTAAAGAACTTATCTCTACACTAGATTACACAGAATACGAAAACGCAAAACTATCTACCTTAGACGCTTTTTATACTCCAAAAATTGTCATTGATACAATTTATCAAGGACTTAATCATTTGGGCTTTAATAATGATAAACACACGAAAGAAATCTTTGAGCCAAGTGCAGGAATAGGCTCGTTTTTATCTTATGCTAAAAATTACAGCAATAATTATCACTTTACTTGCATTGAGCTTGATAGCATAAGCTCAAATATTCTAAAATCTTTACACCCTAATCAAACAATTTATAATAAAGCCTTTGAACATCACTTGTTTGATAAGCCTTATGATGCTTTTATAGGCAATCCACCCTTTGGTCAAAAAAAGGTTCTAGACCCAAATGATACAACACTTAATAAATCAAGTGTGCATAATTATTTCATTGGCAACGCCATTAAAAATTTGAAAGAAGATGGAATTGCTGCCTTTGTAGTGTCAAGTTATTTTTTAGATTCTAAAAATAACACTATAAGAGATTATATCGCGGAACAAGCAACATTCTTAGGTGCTGTAAGATTACCAAACAATGCTTTTAAAAAAAGAGCCAACACTGAAGTTACCACAGATATTATCTTTTTTAAGAAAGGCAAAGATTTAAATATTGACAATAAATGGCTAGAGAGCGTGGAATATTATGAGGATCGTTTTGATGAGGCGGAAAAGAGAGGTTTAAATCATAATATTTTCAGCTATTTTAGAATTAATGAATATTTTAAAAATAATCCTCAAAATATCTTAGGAAAAATGGATATTAAAAGCTCTCAATATGGTCATGATTTAGAATGCTTAGATGATGGTAGGGATTTAAAAATTGCTTTGGAAAATTTTGTCAAAACTTTACCTAAGGATATTTATCAATACCAAGAAACAAAAATTACATTGTCCTATTACAGAATTAACAAAGAATCGCCTGAATATCAAAAATATAGCCAAATTATAAGCAAATTAAAAGATGGAAATTATTTTGAGTATGGTGGCGAAATTTATATGAAAGTTAGAAGTGATGACGAGTTGGTTTTTTCAAAACCAGCCCTAAACGAACACGATAAAAGAAGAATTAAAAAACTCATCGCCATTAGAAATCAATTTAACACTCTCATTGAGTATGAAAAAAATGAAGCTAATGATGTTTTGGTAGAAAATCAAAGAAAGCAACTTAATAAACTTTATGATGATTTTGTTACCAAAGAGGGATATTTAAATAGAGAAGCAAACAAAAAAGCCTTCAAAGAAGATGTAGAAGCGAATAAAATTTTAGCTTTGGAGAAAAATTATAATGCGGGTATTTCTAAAAATGTCGCATTAAAAGAAGGCATTGAACCTATATTGCCAAGTGCCACAAAGGCTGATATTTTTTTCAAAAGAACCATCAACGCACAAAAAGAAATTAAAATCTCAACTCCACAAGAAGCACTTATTGCTTGCATTAATGAGTATGGAAGAATTGATTTAAATTTCCTAGAAGCCAACTTGGAACAACCGCTAGATGAAACACTTAATACTTTAGAACAAAATAGATTAATCTTTAAAGACCACCTTAATCCCTCTCGCTTTATCTTAGCCGAAAAGTATCTTTCTGGAAATGTTAAAGCAAAATACAAAGAGGTAAAGAAGCTTATAGAAGATGGCTTTAATGAATTTGCTAATAATTTAGAAAGCTTAGAACAAGTTTTACCCAAAGACTTGAAAGCAGTTGATATTTCATTAAGCTTAGGGACAACTTGGATACCTATAAAATACTACAAACAATTTATAGAAGAAACTTTGCAAATTGATTCTAGAGACTATGATTTATTCTTATTAGAAAAAACAGGTGAGTGGAATCTTAAAGGTCTTGGACATTCCTTAAGTCCCTATGTTCGCTCACAATATGCCACAGAAAGAATAGGCTGTTTTGATTTATTTGAACACGCTTTATTGAGAAAGCCTATTCGCATTTATGATAAAAAACAAGATGAAACAGGCAGAGAATATAGGGAATTAAATCCAAAAGAAACTGCAATTGCTAATTCTAAATTAGAAAACTTAAAAAATGAGTTTGCAGAATGGATTTATAAGGATTATGATAGACGCACAGATTTAGAAAATATCTATAATGAAAAATTTAACACAAATAAAGAACCACAATATAATGGAGAAAATTTAGAACTTCCTAATTTCAATGCTAACATTAAGCTCAAAAAACACCAAAAAAATGCAATATATAGGGCAATTCAAGAAAGTAACATTATTTTTGACCATCAAGTTGGTGCTGGAAAAACTTTAGTCGCAATTTGCTCTGTAATGGAGCAAAAGAGAATGGGGCTTTTAAATAAACCCTTAATCGTTGTGCCAAATCACTTAGCTAGACAATGGAATGATGAGTTTTACCACGCTTATACAAATGCTAATATTCTAGTCGCTACAAATGATGATTTAAAAAAGGATAATAGAGAAAGATTTTTCTCAAAAATAGCTACAAATAACTATGATGCTGTTATTATGACTCACTCGCAATTTAAATTAATCCCTGCTCCTTATGGTATTATTAAAAGACAATACGAGAAAGATATTAGCATTTTGGAAGAAACCTTAAAAAGAAAGCAAAATGATGAAAATGTTATGCGATATTCTGTCAAAGATTTAGAAAAACGCATTGAAAATTTTAAAGTAAAATTAAAAGATTTACAAACAGCACATAAAAAATCCAAAGCGATAGATTTTTCGGAACTAGGTATCGATGCTTTAATTATTGATGAAGCACACGAATTTAAAAATCTACTCATCACAACTTCAATGGGAGATATAAGCGGTCTTGGAAATTTAAAAGGCTCACAAAAAGCATACGACCTTTATTGCAAAACGCAATATATTCACGAACAAAATAAAAAGCTCTATTTTCTAACAGGCACACCGATAAGTAATTCAATTACAGAACTCTTCACTTTACAAAGATACATACAGCCTAATACATTAAATGAAAAAGGAATAGAAAGTTTTGATTCTTGGGCTTCTACTTTTGGAGAAGTTACAAATGCTTGGGAACTTGATAGCTCTGGAATTAATTATAAAATCGTTGCGAGATTTAACAAATTTAAAAATGTCCCTGAACTTTCTACGATGTATAAAAGCGTGGCTGATATTGTAACAAATAATGATATTATGAAATACCAAAAAGACTTCGTGCCAAAACTTTACAATGATAAGCCTATTAATATCGTTGCTCCTAGAAGTGAAGCAATAGCAGAATTTATAGGTATTCAAGATGAAAATGGAAGGTGGAACGAAGGCTCTATCGTATGGAGAATGGAACATCAACAAGATGATATTGCTAGAAACAATCTTCTTGCTTGCACCACAGACGCTAGAAAGGCTGGACTTGATTTTAGGCTCATTAATCCTTATTATGATGATTATGCAGATTCTAAAATCAATAAACTAATTGAAAATGTTTATGGTGAGTATAATGCGTGGAATGACGACAGGGGAACGCAATTAATTTTTTGCGATTTATCTACACCAAAACAACATTCACAAAAAGTTGCTTTAATAGGTAACAATTTATCTCCAAAACCAAACAAAGAAGATGAATTTGTCAATATCAATGAAACAATGGAGCAAAGTGAAGAAGAAAATCATAAAAGCCTTGATGAACTCTTAGCAGAACAATCAAAATTTGATGTTTATACTGATATTTTAAAAAAACTTGTTGCCAAAGGCATTCCACAAAATGAAATCCGCTTTATCCACGACGCAAAAACAGATTTGCAAAAAAGCCAACTTTTTGCAGATATGAATACAGGAAAAGCCAGAATTTTAATCGGCTCAACTCAAAAAATGGGTGCTGGAACAAATGTGCAAAAAAGAATTATAGCTTTACACCATCTAGATTGTCCGTGGCGTCCTAGCGATTTAGAGCAAAGAAGTGGTAGAGTTATAAGGCAAGGCAATGAGCTTTTTATGAGAGATCCACAAAATTTTAGAGTTAAAGAATTTAGATACGCAACTGAAAGAACTTATGACGCTAGAATGTGGCAAGTTATTGAAAGCAAAGCAAGATCTATAGAGCAATTTAGAAAAGCTGGTGCTGATGTAAGAACCTTAGAGGATATTACAAGCGGAGCGGCAGATGCGGCAGAAATGAAAGCAGAAGCCACAGGGAATCCACTCATCTTATTGCAGGTGCAATTAACCAGTGATTTAAGACAAGAAGAAATGCTTTATAGTGGCTATAAAAGGCAAATTCACAATAATGAAGAAAGTCTTAAAGTCAATCTTTCAAAAATTGAATTCTTACAAAAAGATATTATTAAAATGGAAACCTTAAATGCAATCATTAAAGAAAATAATAATGAGCATTTTCAAGGAAAATACTATATCAATGATGATGAAAATATTTCCGCAAAAGACTTCATCGTCCTTAAAGATGATACTAGCGATTTAAACAAAGCTAGACAAGCGGAGCTGACAAAAAACTTTGAAAATACCATTCAAATGATAGCAAATAACTATCAAAAAGAATATAAAGTTTTAGAATACAAAGGATTGATTATTAGCGGAGAAAAAACAGATTTAAACACCTTAAGTTTTTATGTTTCAACTCCTGATGGTCAAACTATAATGGAGCCTGAAAATATGATTTATAAAAGAGATGACAAAACTTTTTTTACATTAGAAAATTATGTGAATTTCGGCGGTTTTATGAAAAGGCTAAATAATTTTTATAACGATTTAGAAAAATTTAGCCAATTTAATAAAAGCAAGATAGAAAGTCTTAAAAAAGAAATTGCAGAGCTAGAAAATATTACAGGAGACAACACTCCTATTTATAAGAGAAAAGACTATTTGGAGGCATTAAGAGAAGATAATCGCATTGTCATAGAAGAAATAGAAAAAATGAGTAAGCAAAAAGGTTATAAAAGTGATTTCGTGCCAAAATCTGCAAAGATTTTAGAGGATTTAAATAGGCACAATAAGATTATGAAAGACAGAGAATTGCTTATCTAAACCAACTAAAGCTCTCATTAATATTTTTATGATATAATTCCGCCATCATTAGCACATAGAGGGGTCTTTTTAGCATCATATTTTTAAATTGACGACTCTTTGTGCTTCCAATTTAGTAAATTAGGACTACACAACAATGAATTCAAACAATCCAAATATGGAATTTTCAATTATTCAGCCTAAAAAGACTGCAGTTCTTGTAGATCTCTCTTTTTTTCTTGAAAGATATAATACTCACAAGAGTATTAAAACAATGGAGGCTAAAGAATTGGCTAAGAGATTAAAAGATTATGTGTGGGAAACCCTTAGAAGAAATGAAGATTATTTATATAGAGTTTATATTTACGATTGCGAACCGTTAGATAAAAATGTTCCTATGCCACCCATAGAAAAAACCGATAAATCTAAAAACTTAAGCAAAACTACAACATACAAATTTAGAAGCGAACTTTTAAATCACCTAAGAAAACAACCTTATTTTGCTGTAAGATTAGGTGAAATCGATGAAAATTCGTTTCAATGGAAATTTAGAGATTATGATAAATTTAGAAAAATTCTACGCAAAGAAATAGATATTGGTGAGCTTACAAACGAAGATTTTGTTTTAGATATTAAACAAAAGGGTGTCGATATGAAAATAGGACTTGATATTGCAACTTTAGCAAATAAACATCAAGCCGAAAAAATAATTTTAATCACAGCAGATAGTGATTTTATCCCTGCTGTTAAGCACGCCAGAAAAGAAGGAATTATTGTTCAATTAGATCCAATGAGAGTTCCAGAAACTCAAATTAAAAAAGGTTTGTTGGAGCATATTGACATCCTTTCGTCTGTTTTTATTAATAAAAATAAAAATGGCGATTAATTTTTGCTTTTATTTTATTAAACAAACAATTAAGAAAATTAATGCTATACAAAAGCAAAGTATAAATTTATAAATTATCCATCTCTTGTAATCTCATTATTCCTAGCACTTGTCCATCGCAAACTATTATCGGTTCTTCCTCGCTTTCCTTGCTGTAACTGATTGAGTGCATTGAGGTGCAGAAGCATTTGAGTTCGTTTTGCGTCATAAACCATAGGCTGTTTGGACAATACTCGCATAGAGTTTCTTTCTTGGGTAACTTCTCTTCGGATAGTTGATTGATTACTGAGCTCTTGTAAGACTCTCTGTCTATATTGTTTTGTATAAGTTCTCTCACTATTTACTCCTTTAATTCTATATTTTTTAGTATTTGTTGTTTTAGGGATTTGTTTCAAATCTTTTTCTCTGCCGATAACAGAAACATCCCAAATATGTTTTGTGAGTGTTTTGGCAACTTCTTGCCACTTATTGTTAATTTTTGCCTTTCTTTTTATCTCATATTCTTCTTGCCCTATTATTTTAAATCTTGCATACTCACCTCTTAAAACTTTATTTTCTTTCACAACTCTTTCTAAATCTTGTCCCCAAATTGTAGTTATTCCTTTTTTGGTTTTATAGCTTACATAATAACTTTTCTTTGCATTTTTATCGGTGCTAAACTGATAATTTGCCTCTCCAAAATCCATAACTTGATAATAGTGCATTTTTATTTGTGGAGCTTTATCAATTTGCTTTTCTCTATTTAATTTTGCAGAATACTCTTGATTTACTTCTGCTTCTTTTTGCTTTTTGTTTGTAGCTTTTGCTTCAACACCCAATTCATTTAATGCTTTTGCAAATTCAGCTCTTAAATTAGCTAAATCAGCCTTTCTAGGATTAATTCTTTTTCCATTTTTATCCGCAACTTTTAAACAAATATGACAATGCGGATTATCCGTATCTCCGTGAAAAGCAACAACAAAAAGATTATTTGGATATATTCTTTTTAAAGTTGTGATTGTGGCTTGTTGCAATTTTTCTTTTGGAGTTGTAGAATGCTCCTTCATAGAAAAAACCATATTAATAGTATGTCTTTTTTCCTTAGCACCTTCTTTATATAAAGGAATAGGAATTCCTTCATTTTTGAAAAATTTTTTTAATTCTAAAATTTCATCTTCTCCTATATATCTATCAAAATCATTTGTAATTAATTCTACATTTCCCTTGCGAGAAATATAATCAAGATGTTTTGAAAGTGCTTGGGAATTTTTAGAACCTGAAGTAATTTTTACAACAACTTCAGTATTTTTTCTAAACATATTTTTACCAATAAGCTTACCTGTTTTTATATCTTTAGTGTATTTATCTCTATTTTTATTGATATAGTTTAGCGGTAGCTTTGAAGCGTTTTCTATTTTAGTAAAAACTTTCCTAGCAATTATCTCATCGTCAAATATTTTAATCGGTCTTGACATATAAAAACCTAAATCCTTTGATTATTAATCTCTATAATCTTTCCAAGAGAATCAGAGAGAATGTCAATCTTTGCGTTTATAGTATCAATCGTATTTTTTAAATTGTCCTCATTTATTTTTACAGAATTTCCAGCTCTAAGAATTTTCAATAGTTGATATATATTTTTGCCAACTGCATTAATTTCAGTTCTTGTTTTTATAAATTCATCTAGTTCTAAATTAGTAAAATATTTGTTTTCATTTAAAGAATTTATCAATCTAAAACTTACCTCTTTCGAGACACTACTAAATCTATTTTGTGTAGCAATTTCTTTTAATAAATTAAATTCATCTTCGCTGATTTTTATTCTTATTTCTTTCATTTTTTTCTTTTCAAATGTATCACTATGATGATTAATAACAAGATTATTTTCTATATTATTAAAGCCATTATTTTCTTTATAATTCGCAATGATATAATTTATAATCTTCTTAATTGAAGCTTTTGTGTTGTTCTTAATTTCATTTAAATAAATCATATTTTTTTCATCAATACTTAATAAATATTTTTTCATTAAATTCCTTTAATTTTTTACTTTTAATGAGCCTCGCAGAGATATTTCGGCAAAGTAAGCTAAAAAAATTATATAACTTTTTGGCGTCTTTGCCTATCCTGCAATTAATAATATTTTTGCTTGATTGGCATTTTACAATATTAAGCTTTATAACACATTAAGTTTATTTTGAGATAATGCAATTTTAAATTTTTACAAGGAGTTATTATGCTTTATGAAAGCAAGATGATAGAAGATTTAAAGCGTGAGTATGATGAGAAATTAAAGAAATTACGCCAAAAAGAAAAAGAAAAGAAAGAGCGTATATATAAAAAACTTTCATTGGCTCTCTTAAAAGATTTTGAAGAGAATGATAATTTTTTCAATGAATTTCATATGCTCATAGAAAAATTGAATTGCAAAAATACTAAAAATGCCCTAGAGGCTATAAGTAACTTATATAATTTTAATCAAAATATTGATACAATTAACGAAGCAAAAAAACAATAAACAAATCACATCTTTGGAGAGTAAAAATGGAAAAAGACTACAAAATAAAAGTCACAGACACAAGCAAACTTAGTGACCATTATAAAGAGGCGATACAAGAAGGCACTTATGATGGTGAAGATATTGATAAATTTTTCAACACAATCAAAACTTTTGACATTGCGGAAAGTTTATTAAAAAAAGATTTTTCAAATCAATCCATCAAATTTGAAATCATCACAGATAAAGAAAAAATTCCATTAGATATAAGACTTGGTGATAAAAATTTTCAACAAGGGATTGAGCATTTAATAAAAATGGGTGGCTCTGCTATCAATAAAGAAAAATTAAATGATACAATAAAAAAAGATCTCAATAAGCAACTAGAGCAATACAAACCTAAAACATATGATGAAATGCTAGATGGAACTTTTAAGGCTTTAAAAAATATGTCAGAAATAGCAAACAAAGATATAGCAGCAATGATACAAGAATTTGCAAACTCTTACTTAAAAACAAGAGGGAAATACGAACAAAAAAAAATAAATAACCTCGCAAAAGAGCCGTCATTTTTTAAGCAAAAAATGAACGAATTTTTCAAAAAAAAACTAAATAAAAAAGAATTTGAAAAAGAAAGAACAGCAAATAAAACTTTATCGATGAGCAAATAAAGGAAACATATGCCACAAAAAAGAATTTATTTGTATGTTCCTTTTAAAGATAAAGAAAAAGCAAGATTGTTGGGAGCTATGTGGGACGAAAAAGAAAAAAAATGGTTTGCTCCAAAAAGCTTGGATAAAAATATTTTTGCACAATGGCTTTATCCACACCAAAAAAAAGATTTTTCATTTGACGAAAATGAAGTGCTAACAACTTTCAAATTTGCTTTAGAAAAACAAGGCTTAATTATCAGTGGCTTACCCATTATGGATGGTAAAATTCATAGAGTGAAAACTACAACGGATAAGGGCAGAGAAATGAGTGGGGCTTATAGTGGGTTTTTAAATGAATATCCTGCGGGTTTTATTCAAAACTTTAAAACAGGAATTAAAGAAAATTGGAAAATGCCCTTAGAAAATGCGAAACAAAATATTATAAATTATCAAACTATTAATAAAAATTCTGCATCGCACATAAACAATAATATTAAGCAGGATATTTTGAAACTTCAGCAAAAAACTGCACTTAAAATTGAAAAAGAATACAGCGAAGCCCATTGGGCTTATTCTAATCATCCTTACCTAATCAAAAAAGGTTTTAGCGAAAATTTTTATTTAAAACAAGATAGTAAAGGCTCTCTTCTTATTCCCCTAAAAGACGAAAATGGAAAAATATGGTCTGTGCAAAGAATTTTTCCAAATGGCGATAAAATCATCGGTATCATCAAAACAAAAGAAGAAAAAGAACAAGGCATTGAATACTCCGCAAGAAAATCTGGGTGCTTTCACATCATAGGTGCAAAAAGCTTAGAATATTGTAAAGAATTTATCATAGCAGAAGGCTTTGCTACTGCTGCAACAATTTATAAAGCACTTGAAAAACCTGTTATAATGGGTGTAGATGCTGGCAATTTACTCAAAATAGTTGAAGCCTTAAAGGATAAATTTCAAAATATCCCTATCACTATAATCGCAGATAATGATAGAAAGAGAGAATTGCAGGGATTTTCTAATGTCGGCGTAGAAACAGCAAAAGAAATCCAACAAAAATTTTCAAACATTAAAATTATTATTCCAAAGATTAGCGACCAAGAAGCAGAGCAGGGAATGAGCGATTTTAATGATATTTTCCTAAAAAAAGGGCTTGAAGAAGTTAAAAAACAACTGCACTCTATTGATTTTCAAAACAAACTTAAAGATTTTAAAAACTCTGCGAAACAACATAATGAACAAGAGCTTATAAGATAGCTTTATATTTTTGTATAATATTAATAAATAATAATATATTTAAATATATTTTAATAAATAAAATTATATAATAACAAATATTTTAATACATAAGGAGACACAATGAAAAATGTTACCAAATTAGGTTTGCTTAGTGCAATTGTTGCTATTTTATTCTCTGCTTGTTCAGAGCCAAAGAGTGTGCAATATTATGAAGATCCAAAAAATGCCAAAGAATTGGAAGCTAAAATCAAAGAATGCGATAAAAACGCTAATTCTGCAGAAAATGATACAGAATGTGCAAATGCTTACAAAGCACAATACTCAAAATCACTTCAGAAGCCGAGAGAAAGTGCTATGGAGTTTTTCAAAAATCAAAATGCAAATGATAAATAATGAAAGATCTTTTTCAAACTCTGGGTCTAAGTATAGAACAAATTATTAATGCCATTAGACAAACAGGAACAAGCGATAAGATTGCTGAACTTTAAGCCTTTATATCTTTAAAGGCTTAATACTTCTCATCACTTTAAATACTGCCTTTTTCAAGCATCTTA
The DNA here is from genome assembly GCF_030250085.1 of Campylobacter felis. Taxonomy (NCBI): domain Bacteria; kingdom Pseudomonadati; phylum Campylobacterota; class Epsilonproteobacteria; order Campylobacterales; family Campylobacteraceae; genus Campylobacter; species Campylobacter felis. The sequence continues at coordinate 3,104 of NZ_JANURX010000015.1, read as the reverse complement.
ACAATCATTAAAGCAGAACCAAAAAAGGCAATTAAAGCAAAAACAGCACAAAGTATCCCTAACATTACTCCAACTCCTCAATTTGTTTTAAAATTTTATATATTCTCTTGCTAAAAGCATACAACAAAATACAAGCAAAAATAACCCCTAAAACAATAAACAATGCTTGTATCCAATCAATGTGACTATAATTTAAAACACAAAAACCAAATATCCCAAATAAAGCGGTGAGAAAAGCCAACATTAATGCTTTTAAAACATCAATTTCTAATTTTATTCTCTCTTTTTTACTCATATGAGGATTATAGCATAAAAATATTTTACTCTCGCTTTTTATATATATAACTTTTCTTTTGGAGTATTTCAAAATTGCTGTATTTGCAATTTTTTATAAAAGTTCAAAAATTTTAATTTTTGATTTACCGAATTAATTATTATTAATAAATTTAAGTAATTTAATAAATTTAGAGACTATTCTATTTAAGTCAATTTATATTATATTTAAGTCAAAAACTATTCTATTTAAGTCAATTTATATTATATTTAAGTCAAAAACTATTCTATTTAAGTCAATTTTATTTGTAGATTTGCTTTTGGTGGAGCGAAAAATATTGACATAGATATAATAAACTATTCTATTTAAGTCAATTTTAGTAGATTTGAAGTATTTTTTACATAGATATAATAAATATTGACATAGATATAATATTTTAGTATAATTCGCAGTAAAAATTCGTTGATTTGTCAAAAACTATTCTATTTAAGTCAATAAATTGGAGAATATTAAATGTTATTGAATATTATCATTGAAAAAGATCAAGATGGATATTTTGCACGCATTTTAGAGCTTGAAGGTTGTGTTTCACAAGGTAATACTTATGAAGAGGCTTTATTTAATATAAAAGAAGCAGGGGAGCTTTATTTGGAAAGCCTTAAAAGTGAAGAAAAAAGCATTATTGAAAATAAAATAACTTCAATCGTTCCTGTGGTTTTAGCTAATGCCTGAATTGCCAAGAATGACCGCAAAAGAAGCAGAGAGAATTTTATTGCAAAATAGCTTTTTGATTGATAGGCAAAAAGGTAGCCATAGAATCTATAAAAAAGATTCTTATAGAATGGTTATTCCTCATCATAGTGGAGAGATTTTACATCCTAAAATCATAAAGCAACTTTTTGAAATTATTGAAATGAGCAAGGAATAAAAATGCCAAAACGCAATACCATTGATACCATCACACTTGGGATTTTTAGCGATGAAAATGTTTCTGTGATTTGTGAAGATACCATTAAATTAGAAAAAGGCTCTGTCGCTGTGCTAAGTGGCAATAGTGAAGTGGGTAAATCTTTCTTGGCTTTAAAAATTTGTGCTAATGCTATCAATGATGGCTTAAAACCTTTTTTTTGGAGTATAGAAGACAAAAATCAAGCAATTTTAGAACGCATTAAAAATATAGAAAATTTTTATCCTTTTAATACTGCGGAACTTGAATTTTCTAATGAACTTCCAAAAATTGATAAAGAACCTATAAGTAGCTTAAAAGAAGAGCTTAATGAATTAGCAGATTGCGATTTAATCGTCATTGATACCTTTAGTGCATTTTTTTCAATTTTAGGTTTTAAAGACCAAAATAATCAAAATGATGTGCAAAATTTCTTTAATATTTTAACAAATGTAGCTAAATCAAATAAACAAGCTATTTTACTACTTCATCACTTGGATAAAAAAGGTGAAAGTCTTATGGGTAGCTCTGTCATTATTAATGCTCCTAGACTTGTTTATAAGCTTTCATTTCAAAAAGGAGAGGATAAAAGCTCTACCACTTATCGTTTGCTTGAAGTTTTAAAAGACAATAATAATATCAATGCTGGAGAATTTCAAAAAACAATTAAAGTCTTGCAAAATAATAGCATTGATGAGCCTTTAATCAAAGATGTGAAAGTGGAAAATATTGACAATCATACCTTAGAGATTATCAATAAAAAAGATATTTCTGCTGTTAATGTTAATGATTTAGCAGAGGGTTATGTAACAATGAATGAGAATAGAGGAGTCTTTTATCTAAGCTCACGCAAACTTACTGATACTAATTTTTATAAAGCTTTTAAAGAAAATGATAATAAAGTATCGTTTGAAATGATTGGTTCAAATGGTTCATCTTATGCGATTACCCTTAAAAACTCTTTGCTTACACAAACACATAGAAATATTTTAGACGCTTTGTTTTTGTATATTAAGAAAAATGTAGATACCAGTGTTATAAGAAAGTATCAAGAGCAATTTTGGGATATGGAAGTAAGATTAGAACCTTATAAATTTTTAAAACAATATCTCAATAAAGCTCCTAGCAATTATTCGTGGTTGAAACAAAAATTTACGGAAATTTCTCGCTTTGCGTATGATTTATCTTTTACTCAAAATATTGAAGTTAAAGACAAGCAGACAACTACTCAAAGAGATAAGGGAATTTTGATGTTTGATTCTGTGGAGCGTATCACAAAAGAAAATGGCGTAATTGTGTCTGTATTTGTGCTAACAGTTCGCAGAGAATATATCAAAAGACTTGAAACAGAATCAACACTCTCTTATGATGATGATTTATCAAAAATTCTTATTGATTTAAATTCTTTAGTGGCTCAAGATTTAATAAGATTTTTAACAAGTTTTCCTGATAAAAAAATCCTTAGTTATAGTGAGTTTTGCGAAATTAAGGCTTATAAATTCTATAAAGAAAACTCCATAATTTCAAAACAAAAGAAAGAAATTATTAAGCTAAAGAATAAGCTTATAGAATTTGGTATTAATATCTATGGTAAAGGTGTGGAGTTTGCCGATTATGATGACGAATTCTTTTATCGTAAATATAAAAATGAAAATGATTTATTTTTCATCTACAAAAGCAATAATAGGGTAAAAAGATATATCAAGCGTAATGACCCTATGAATCAATTAAACACCAAAAATAACAAATTCCTTTTGCAGAAGTCTTTGTTTGATTAACATTAAGTCTTAAAATCATATAATTCCAAGTAGAATTAAATTATTATAAAAAAATGTTCGTTAAATTAAAACTATATCAAATAAAACTTAATTTATGATAAACTCT
>NZ_JANURX010000014.1:0-38215 GCF_030250085.1 Campylobacter felis | reverse complement strand
AAAGATCTCCTACTAAGGGTAAAAAACTTAAAAAAGCAAAAAGCCATCCTAATTTATAAAAATTTAGAGTGTAGTTTTCTAGTTTTTTTAAAGATGAGGCAAAGTATTTTTGTAGGATTTTTTCTTTGCTGAAAGATTAAATAAATTTTTCACTCTCCACAACAATCTCTATATCTTCTTAATTAAAATATAAATTTTCCTTATATTAATATCAACAAGTCGAAATAAAATGGAACACATTATGGCTTGTAAAAATAGTAACTTTTGACTTTGTAAATGAAGGTTCCATTTTGAAAATGACAACACAAGATCAAGTTAAAAAAACAAAGCTTGTTTATAGAATAGAGACGAATATTTTAAGTTTTCCAAAATTTACAGCAATGGATTTAATCTTTTCTTTACGATTTGTTATCACGATTCCAAACATTTTAGAAAATTTGAAATGAAACAAATCATAAGAGCTTTAAAAAATGAGATAAGAAAAGATTATACAGAAGAAAATGACATTAATTTTATTGAAATTAAATTTAGCAATTTAATTATAGGGTTACAAATTCTATCTCCAAATCTTTCTTAAAATCAATTTCACACCACCCTCCATTAATCTCCACCGCCAAAGCATTATCAAATTTATCAATTAAAGCTTGTAAGAAACTCGTCATATACATATTTTCAAAGTCTTTACCATCATACAAAGCCTTTCTGTCAAGACTCTCATAAAAACTTATCATCTTAGGCAAAAAGGTATGGGAAAATTTAAAAAGCCCTATATACTGCGCTTCTATCTCATCATAGCTTTTTGCTTTTTTGCCAAGCTCTTTTATCTTACCCTCTTTTATCTTAAGCGTCTCAGCATCATCAAGCGGATTCTCAAAACGCTTTTGCCAAAGCTCACGCCAAGCTCTATCCACCACGATGGCTAAATCCGCCCTAGCTCGTGATAGCTTTTCAACACTTTCCTTAAAATAAACAATATCCGCATAAGAGATAATCAAATCTTGCCCCTCATCAATGCACTTTTGTATAAATTCCCTCGCACAAAAAAGCGTAAAAAGCATATTGCTTTTATCATAATTTTCATTTTTATAAAAGCTCTTAACACCAAGTCCAGCTACAAAGTCTTTTAAAACGGGAGCTAAATATCCGCCAACAACGGCAATTTCACTCACGCCCCCAGCCCTTAAAGCTTCGATTTCATATTCAATAATCATTTTTTTTTCATACTCCACCATACATTTTGGCTTTTCTTTTGTCAGTGGCATTAGCCTTGAGCCAAAGCCTGCTGCTAAAATCAACGCTTTCATTTTACTCCTTTAAGCCATTTTTTAAAAATAGCACTTTCACCAAGCCCCTTTTCACGCTCGATGTGCCACATAATGCCATAAATTTGCCTTTTTTTATGTTTAAAAGCCTCTATACTTTTATCCTCAGCCACAGCGAGGCTTTTTAAATTTTCCCCCAAATTTTCAATGCAAAAATTATGAAAGGAATTTACTTCAAATACACCCTTTTTTGTCAAAATGCTATGAGTGCCTATATGATTTTGACAGGGCTTTAAAGAAGACTTAAAATACCACGCTATCATTTGCGCACCTCTGCAAATTCCTAGAAGTGGCAAGTCGTTTTTAAGACAATGGGCAATGATTTTACTCTCATAAGCATCTCTTTTTAGAGAAAGTTCGTTTGGATTAAGCGAGTTTAAATCATTCCCTCCGCTTAAAATCACGCCTTTTAAATGCGGTGCATAAGCTTTAAAATCAATCTCATAAGAAAGCGGCAGAGGTAAAAAGCCCTGCAAATTCGTCTTAAAAAACGCCCCCCACTCAAGCGCTAAAGCCTCTCTTAATTCATAATAGCTCTCATTTAAAAGCAGTCTTTGTGAAATTCCTATAAACAAAAGATTTGCTCGCTTTCGCACTCTATCTTAAGGCGGCTTGCTTTAAGATATTTTTCAAATTCAACCTCACCCACGCCGATAACTGCAGGGAGTCCTAGCTCAGAAGCCCTTATCGCCATATGCGAATTGGCTCCGCCATAGCAGGTAATAAAACCAGCGATTTTTTTAGTAAATAAATAATCATACCCCGGGTCAGCTGCGTAAATTAACACAATTTTCCCCTCTAAGTTTTCCTCATTTTCCCGTGCCGTATTTGCCACTATGCTTTTTTGCGTGATGAAATTTGGACAGAGTTTAGCACTAAAGAAAGAAAAAATTTGCTCCGCATCGCTAAGTAAAGACGGAAGCTTAATGCTTTTGGTTAGTTCATATTCTTTTTTATTATGCTCAATCTCTCTTATAAATTGCTCTCTTGGGCTTTGAGAATAAAGGCTTGAGTAAAGATTTAGCACGGCTGATACATCAAGATGTGCCATATCTTCTTTGCTAATATCATAATACTCCCCAAGCTCCCCTATAAAAACAATGGCTTGCGAAAGAAGTTTGGTAAAGTCAAATTTAACCATTTCACGCCCCTCAATCGCCTCTTTTAAAAAGCTAAAAAACGCATCAACCCCCACACTTAGCCCGTGCTCATTTAAAAGACTTTCAAATTTAGCCTTTTTGCTTGCACTTAGGCTAAATTTTTTCTCTTTTGTTTTCGTTTTATTTTCGTTTTGTTTCAGTTCAAAATAAGCATTAAAATTCTCATCATAACGCGGAGAAAGTATATTGTAAGTGCCAGCCCTTAAATGCCCAAATTTCTTTAAAAATGCTGGTTTTGTTTTAGAATTTAAACTCTCACTTTCTAAGCTTAAGGTTTTGCTTATAGTTTGAAGAGAATTAAGAAAATCCGTCCTTTCCTTCTGTGTAAAAAAGCCTATCTCTACTAAAGAATTAAGCATTTGCATCGCGACAAATCCAGCCCTAGCCACCCCTGCAAAAGGCAAAGTGCCATAACGCTTACATTCTTCTAAAAGCCAGTAAATTTTATCAAGTAAAGAAAGCTTCGAGCTTGTAAGTTTTGCATAAATATCATTAAGTTTTTTAGCTTTTTGTATGTCTTTTAAATAAAGTCCTTTTGGATTGATGATATGATTTGTCAGCTCTAAAAGAGAAAATTCAAGGCGTTTGATTTCATTTTCATTAAAATTATGTTTTAAAAGTTTTTTAAGTTTGTTGGGCGTATTAAAATCATAACAAGAAAAAACGATGTTAAATTCTATCTTATCGTGCAAATCGTGATTTAAATCAAGCTCGTTAAGATAGTGATTGACAAGCTTTTGGGCAATTTTTTCATCTAAGCTTTTTGGCACAAAAGAATTAAAAGAAAGCCTCACATCGACATAAGGAATTCCTAAAAACGAGTGGATAAGCGGGTGAGAGCGCAAGTCTTTATAGCCGTAATTATCTCTTTGATACGCCCAAATATTATCCGTAATAATTTGCTTATAAAGACTAAAAGCGAGGCGTTTTGGACGCAGTCCTATGATTTCAGCAGGATTCCAATCGGGCATCACGCCAAAAATAGCCTTTTCTCCCAAAACGCGGGGGCGTGGCTCTTGCAAAGAAATAAAGCGTTTGTAAAATCTATCCAAGGCTTCTTTTGGTAAAGAATGAAAAAGGTTGATTTTCCCCTCCATCACTAAAGGTCTCACCTGTAAGCAAAAAAGCTCCCTTTTGCCCTTGAAAGTTGCAAAAGCAAATTCGACATCTAAAAAATTACACGCAAAAAGCTTTTCAAGCTCCTTAATCAAAGAAATGATTTTCTTAGTATCCTCATCTTTAAATTTCAAAGATTCTCGGTAGTGAAAATAGCTTAGAGCATTTTGCGCACTACCATCTGTGATAGAGGAATTTGAACCGCTTTTGTCGTATTGTAAGCAAAAATAAGGCGCAAAATTATCTTTATCTACGCTAAAACCAACCCCACAAAGCTCGATTTTTTCAAGACAAGGTTGGATAAGAATTTCATCTTTTTTAGAGGGCATTGAAGAGCCGACATTAAAAAGAGCGTTTAAAAGCTCTTTTTCATTATGTGCGTGGATATTTGCAAGGCTTAAAAAAGCCCCAGCATTAGAATTTTTCGTGCTATCTTCAGCCTTAGAAGAAGAGCGGATGATGAGTTTTGTGGCTTTTAAATTTCTTATTTGCTCTAAAACTTTTTTAGAATCTTTTTCTAAATCCTCTAAAGTGGTTAGCACCATAGGTAAAACTTTACCGGACTTTAATCTACCCTCTAAAGAGGCTAAATTCCTAGCCTTAGTTTGAAAGTTCAAAGCCATTTTTATCCTTTAAATTTTCTTAGCACTCCAGCAACGCGTCGTGTATTTGATGTCAAATTCCTTAGGCAAACGCTCAGTGATTTTTGCGGCGATTTTTTCAAAAAGCTCCACGCCCTCACTCGTTTCTAAATCCCAGTAAGGATTTTTCACGCTTTTCCACGCATTGATGTAATTTTCTATGCTTTGGTGAAAATAAAAATCCTCTTCCAAATAAATGATATTGTCAAACAAATCCTTGCGGCTTTCTATCACGGGGCGTTGATCTTCTCTTCTCGTGCCTCTTGTATAATTTGGCACAAATTCCACTATGGTATCCTCGGCTATCTTTTGGATAGGGTCGTTTAAATCCCTATGATTCCACATACAAGAAAAATAGCTCCCCTTTTTAAGCAGCCTATGCGCCTCGCCTAAAGCCTCATTTCTATCCATGACATTAAAGCTTGAGCCAAAGGTTACCCAGTCAAATTCCCCAGCCTTAAGCGTAGAGTCTATACCTGTGGCACGCACCCATTTGATATTTTGCCCCTGAGTTCTTTCTATGCCTATCTCTCTCATCGCGTCATTTGGCTCGACTGAAACGACCTCGCACCCTCTTTCAAGTAACATAATGCTTAAATTTCCTGTCCCAGCACCGATATCAGCGACCTTTAAGCTAGAGTTGCCGGGGACACCCCCCCCCCCCCCCGTGTGCTAGACAAACAAGCATATCAATGCTCTTTGGCGCATAATTTGGGCGGTATGAGTAAAATTTCGCGTGTTTTGTGTAATCCCACACTTGCTCAACTAATTTTTCCATAATTTTCTCCTCTAATCTTAAACTTTTTTAGCCGTCCAAGCTCTTATTTTATAAGGTATCTCTATGCTTTCAAGCTTTGAAATTTTATGACTTATCATCTCTAAAATTTCTTGCCATCTGGAAGCACCCGCTTGGGCTTGTATATCATTTACCGAGTGCCACGCCCCAAGATAACGCTCTTTATCCCAAGTTTCTGTGTAATCACACTCCATAAAAAAGCAGTCCTTAAAATCCCCTGTGGATACGAGGATTTCTTCCCATTTTTTCACATTTTGAGTCCCACTACTCACACGAGTAAGCTCAGGAACCATATGCTTAATCTCCTTTTCAATCTCATCGAAAATCGAGCCCTCTACGATATGGCGTGGATTCCAAATGGCGGTAAAATAACCTGCGCCGGGGCCACCCCCCCCCCCCCCTTGCAAGAGTCGTGCAAATTCGGGTAAAGATTTCTTAGGGTCAGTCCAGTGAAATGATGAAGCCATTATCACCCAGTCAGCCACGCCACTTTTCACACCTGTTTCCTCGCCACTACCCTTTTGCCACGCGATGTTAGAGCAATTTTTAGTAAATTTAATACCCTCTTCACGCATATTATCATTTGGCTCCACAGCGGTAATATTAAGCTTAAAAATTTCGGCTAGCATTTTAGTGAGCTTACCCGTGCCAGCACCTACTTCTACGACATTTAAATCCTCTAAAGGCTTGTTAGTATCATTAATGCACTTAATGAGTTTTTCAAGCAAAAACGCACTATATGCCGGTCTATTAATATAATGCTTCGCAACCTCTGTAAAATCGCCTTGTTTCATCACTTATCCTTATAAATAAAATAAAAACGAGATTATACAAAAAAAAAAAAAAATAAACTCTTAACTTCGCAATTGTAAAAGATTAATATTAATCAATCGTTAAAAACAAAAGCTTAAATTTACGCCATTATAATAACTTAAGGAAAGCGTTTATGGATTATATTTTAAGAAAAGAAAGTGCCATAACAGGCGAGAAAAATTGCGAAGTGCTTGCAAGTTATGATTTCCCACTTTTTTGCGGTTGCACGAATGAAAAAGAGGAGGAGGACATTATCGCGCGTTGTGAATTTGGCATTTTTAAAAGCGGAAGCATAGAGCTTTTAAGGCTTATCCCTCTTGATTTACTTTATCAAAACGGACACGGAGCTGGTGCAGTTGGAGCGTTATGGCAAAAACATCACGAGGAATTTGCAAATTTTCTTATGAGCTTTAAGCCTAAATCCGTGCTTGAAATAGGCGGAGGACACGGCAAACTTGCAAAAGAGTGCCTAAAGCTTGATGAGGGCTTAAAATATACCATCATAGAACCAAATTCAAGCGCTAAAGATGAAAGGATTAATTATATCGATGGTTTTTTTGAAAAGAAGGCTTTGGAGGGTAAAAAATTTGACCTTATAGCGCACTCTCATACTTTTGAGCATATTTATGAGCCAAACAAATTCCTAAACGAGTGCGCTCAAATGCTGGGGGGGGGGGGGGGTAATGGTCTTTAGTCTCCCCAATATGCAAAAATGGCTAGAAAATAAATTTGTTAATTGCCTTTGCTTTGAGCATACGCTTTTTTTAAGTGAAAAAATTTTGGAATTTTTAAGTGCTAAAAACGGCTTTAAAATCCTTAAAAAGCATTATTTTGGGGAGCATAGCATTTTTTATGCGCTTAAAATTGACAAAAATATAAAAACTGATAAGGTGATTTTAGAAAACGAATTTGCTAAAAATAAGGCATTATTTGAAGATATGATGAGCTTTTATAAAGAAAAAATTGATACTTTAAACAAACTTCTTAATGAAAACACAAAAGAAATTTATCTTTTTGGAGCGCATCTTTTTTCACAATTTTTGCTTTATAATGGGCTTTGTAGTGCTAAAATAAAGGGGATTTTAGATAATGACCCTGCCAAGTGGGGCAAAAGACTTTATGGAACTCAATTTAAAGTTTTCTCGCCTAAAATTTTAAAAGATAAAAGCGATGTTTTGCTTATATTAAATGCGGGGATTTATAATGATGAGATTAAAAAGGGGATTTTAAATTTAAATAAAAAAATTGAAATTATCACTTAAGGATAGATGATGAAAAATACCGATTTACTAGAAAATATGCTTAAACTTCAACAAAAATTAAACGACGAAACAAACGGAAAAGGCTGGGAAAATGGCTATACTAAAGAGGGTAAGCTCATAAGTTGGAGGCGGTGCATTTATATGGAGTGTGCCGAGCTAATCGACTCTTTTGCGTGGAAGCACTGGAAAAACATTAAAAATCCAACAAATTGGGATAATGTCCGCATAGAGCTTGTGGATATTTGGCATTTTATCCTTAGTCTTTTGCTCGAAGATAAAGGTAAAAAAGAATTGACCTTTATCGCTATGGAATTAAGTTCCGTAAGCGTTTTTAAAGATTTTGTAAAAGAAAAAGGAACGCCAAGTGATGAGGATATGTATGCTATCGTAAGCGATATAGAGCTAATTATCCATAAATGTAGTGGCTTTGGCTTTGATATGGGTGGGCTTTTATCGGCATTTTTTACCCTTTGTATTAAATGCGGACTCAATCTAGAAAGCCTTTATAAAATTTACATCGGCAAAAATGTGCTAAATGCCTTTAGACAAGCACACGGATATAAAGAGGGGCATTATAAAAAAATATGGAACGATAAAGAAGATAATGAAGTTTTAAACGAAATTCTAAACGAAACCTTAAGTTACGAAATGATTTATAAAGAGCTTGAAAAGCGTTATAAGGCACTTTAATGAATATTTTTTGGCTAAGTTTTAAAGACTATACGCGTTTTGAATTTTTTAAATACGCCCTACTCTCCACTTTGATAGGCTTTTCTTTTATGATGATTGTAGGTTATTATTCTTTTACGAGTATAAAAGCCTTTCTTGACGCATTTTTTATGCCAGAAAGTGAGGGCTTTTTTGCTTGGCTTTATTCTTTTGCTTTTGTGAGTTTTATCATCAATAGTTTCAATTTTTTAATTGTGGGTTTTTTTGTGATTTTTACTTCTAGTGCTATTTCGCTTTTTATCCTTTCTTTTTTTACACCCAAAATCGCTGCTAAAATCAACGCTAAATATTATCACCACGAGCCTAAAGAGAAGATGGGAGATGTGGCTTTATTGCTAGAATTGTTTAAAATTTTATTGAAATTTATCCCACTTTTTTTCTTGGCTTTAATTTTATTTTTTATCCCTTTTGTGAATTTAGTAGCCTTTTTTCTAGCCTTTTATTATCTTTTTCACAATGCCTTGATTTTAGAGGTTTTAAGTGCCGTTTTAGATAAAAAGAAATTTAAAGAGCAAAAATTCACGCCTTTTGAATTTAAATTTCACACGCTCATTTTTTACCTTTTGGCTTCTTTTCCTCTTGCTGGGCTTATTTTGCAGTTGTTTTTCGTGATTTTTTTAATCCACCTAAGCTATCAAAAAATTTATTTTTTAAGTCCAAAGCTTGATAATTTTTCAAGTTCTACTTGATGGTTAAAACAAAAAGCGCGTAAAAGTTTGGGAATTTGTAGCTTTCTACATCTTTCCTTAAAGCTTTTAGGTAGCTTCTCGCAAGACTCATAATGAAACACAAAAGCCCTATTTTCCATATATACTACACCAACCCTCGCACTTATCACACAATCTCCCCTAAGACTTTCTCTTCTTTGCTTCTCACTCATCACAATGCCTAGTTTTTTACACGCCTTAGCGATCAAACTTGCATTTTTAGCACAGATTAAAATCCCCTCAAACTCTTCAATTTCCCCTAAATTCTTTAAATCTTCCCTTAAAAAACTAAAGCTTTTTTGCACACCCTTGCTAAAATGTCTCAAAAATTCATCACTAAAATGCTTTCTTATGAAATTTCTTTTAAATTTTAAGTCTTTATTGCTCTCATCATCAAAATATTTGAGTTTATTTTCTCTTAAAAAGGCTAAAATTTGCCCCTTTGGCACATTAAGCAGAGGTCTTATAAGTGTAAAATGCGTCCTTTTTTCAAGGGCATTCATTCCCAAAAGCTCCATTAATCCAGCCCCCTTACCAAGCTGCATTAAAAACCACTCAAATTTATCATCAAGCTGGTGGGCTAAAATCACATTTTCATAGCCCTTTTCAAGACAAATTTTTTCAAAAAAAGCATAGCGAAAATCTCTTGCATTTTTTTCAAAATTTCCTTTAAATCGAGGTGCTGTTTGTATGAAAATTTGTTTATGAAATCGTTTTGCTAAAAGGCGTGCCTCTTCTTCCTCCAAATCGCTATTTAAACGCGTTTTGTAGTTGATTAAAGCCATATCAAAAGCGATGTTTTCTCTACAAAGCAAATAAAATAAAGCCGTGCTATCACTACCATAACTAAAAGCAAGTAAATTTTTACGCCCTCTTAAATGCTCCAAAAAGCTTAATTTAGGCAAGTTTTAAAGCCTTAGCTATGAGTTTTACATCAAGTGCTTGTGTAATCTCACATTCATAAATTTGACCTCTTTCCAAAGTGCCACATTCGCTTTCATTAATAAGAATTTCACCATCAATCTCCCTATCCCAACGCAAATCTTTTCCCGCGATAAAAAATTCCCCCTCACTGCTCTCCCCCTCACAAACAACCAAGCGTTTTTGACCGACTTCTTTTTTAAAGCTTTTTTCAAGGCTTTTTGCGACAATTTTTTCTAAAATTTTAAGACGAGCATTGATGACTTTTTTAGGCACTTGTTCCATTTCAAAGGCTAGAGTATCTTCTTCTTTAGAATAGCCAAATACGCTAATTCTATCAAAGTCAAAGCCCTCCACAAATTCACAAAGCTCCCTAAAATCCTCTTCACTCTCCCCTGGATGCCCCACAATAAAACCCGTGCGTAAAAAGCTATCCTTAGCCCCTCTCATCATCTTTAAAAGCTTTAAAATTTGCTCCTTTTTACTGCCTCTTTTCATCACTTTTAGCATTTTGTCGCTAATGTGTTGCAAAGGCATATCAAAATAATTCACAAAGACCTTAGAAGCGATGATCTTACGCACCACTTCCTCACTTAAAGTGCTAGGGTAAAGATATAAAATGCGCACTGCTCTTATGCCCTTTAATTTTTCTACTTCCTCAATTAAACGCAAAAGCCCGTCTTTTTGTCCCTTATCAAAAAGATAAGACGAGCTATCCTGTGCGATGAAAGAAAAGTCCTTATAACCCCTAGATATAAGGCTTTCAAGCTCTTTTATGATACTTGAAATTTCACGCGATTTAAGGCGTCCTTTAAAATGCGGTATAGCACAAAAAGCACAGCTTTGATTACAGCCCTCGCTAATCTTTATAAAAGCGTGTGAATTTGAGTCTGTAATCACCCTTTTAACATTTTCGCCTTGCAAATAAGTCGAATTTGAAAACAAATTTTGCTTTTTTAAAATTAACTCATCTATCTTTTCAAAATCACCCACACCCGTAAATAAATCCACCTCAGGCAAAGCTTTCATCAATTCCTCTCTATAACGCTGCATTAAACAGCCCGTAACGACAAGCAAGGAATTTTTCTTACGCTCTTTATGCAAATTTAAAATCGCTTCTATGCTCTCTTTTTTTGCACTTTCTATAAAACCGCAAGTATTGACTATCAACACATCAGCTCTTTTAGGCTCATCACACAAAGTATAATTTTCAAGGCGTCCTAGCATAATTTCACTATCGACTAAATTTTTATTACACCCTAATGAGTGAAGATATAAATTTGGCATTTTTTTCCTTATAAAATAAATCTTAATTAATCTTTATATTATAGCTAAAAAGTATAATTCACTAAACGATTGAAAGGAAATTTATGCTAAAGCTTTTCAAAAAACGATGCCAAGAATTTTTACAAGATAGACTTTATGACTCTTATCTTTACCGCTTTGCTTACGGACTTGATGCCTCTTGCTACCGCTATATCCCTAAGCTTGTTTTAAAGCCTAAAAACGAAGAAGAAGTGCAAAAAATCATCGTTTTAAGCGACAAATTAAACATCCCCCTAACCTTTAAAGGCAGCGGAACAAGCCTTTGCGGACAGGCTTTAAGTGATAGTGTTTAGTGCTTTGTGTGGATAATTTTAAGGAAATTAAAGCAAGCGGACATTTCATTTGGTGTGAGTGTGGAGTTAAGCAAAATAGCTATCAAACCATAAAATCTGTGCGTATTATCTTAAATGACGGCTTTATCCTTGACACAAGCAAAGAAGAAAGCCTAAAAGAATTTCAAAGCTCACACAAAAGTCTTGCAAATGGACTTTTAGCTTTAAGAGAAGAGCTTATGCAAGATCCTTTTTTGCTTAAAGAAATTAAGCGTAAATTTGCCATTAAAAATACCACAGGCTATGGGCTAAATTCTTTGCGTGATTTTAGTGATTTAAGAGACATTTTAAATCATATTTTCATAGGGGCTGAGGGGACTTTGGGCTTTGTAAGTAGGGTGGAGTATGAAACTTGCGAGGATTATGCTTTTAAGGCTACTGGTTTGCTTTTTTATGAAAATTTAAATCTAGCTTCTAAGGCTGTTAAAATTCTCTCTTATTACGAGGATAAAGTCTTTGATGTGGAGCTTATGGACTGGGCTTGTTTGGATCTTACAAAAGGACTTTGCGATATGCCAAGCTCTTTAAAAAACCCAAATTGCGCTCTTTTAATCGAACTTCAAAGCGATAATGAGCAAGAACTTTTAAATAATATCGTTTTCATTAAAAATGCCCTAAAAGACGCTCCTTGCCTTTTTGAACCTGAATTTAGCCTTGATAGCACTATCCAAGCAAAGTGGTAGAAAATTCGTAAAGGCTTACTCCCTATCTCTGCGTCTAAACGCCCCAAAGGTAGCGTTATCATCACTGAAGATGTGTGTTTTGAGATGGATTATTTTGCAAAGAGTATAGAAAATATCTCCACACTTTTCACAAAACACGGCTTTGAGAGCATTATTTTTGGACACGCTTTAAGTGGAAATGTGCATTTTATCATCACGCCTCTTTTAGATGATAAAAAACAAAGGCTAAGTTTTGAAAAATTTATGCAAGATTTAGTCAATCTTGTCATCTCTTTTAAAGGAAGTATTAAGGCAGAGCACGGCTATGATGGCAGCTTTTGTCGAGCAAGAGTGGGGAGAGAAAGCTTACACATTTCATAGAAAAATTAAAGCTCTTTTTGACCCTAAAGGCTTAATTAATCCGGGCGTTATTATCAACGATGATAAAGAAATTCACAGCAAAAATTTAACCCTAACTCCACGCCAAAGAATCGCCGTGCATAAAGAAATTAAACGCCTAAAAGCAAAAAAGAGGAATTTGAGCTTAGCGAACTTCAAAAAGGCTATGAATATGGCGTAGTAAAAACCTGTGCTAGCTGCTCAATGTGTGCTTCTTTTTGCCCTTTAGAAATCGATAGTGCGAAAATCGCCACCGCTTATAATAATCAAAATGCTAAAGGGCTTTTCATAGCAAATTACTTAGCAAAAAATTTAGATAAAAGTGTCAAAGTGGCAAAATTTGGTTTAAATTTAGCTC
Source organism: Campylobacter felis (assembly GCF_030250085.1). NCBI lineage: Bacteria > Pseudomonadati > Campylobacterota > Epsilonproteobacteria > Campylobacterales > Campylobacteraceae > Campylobacter > Campylobacter felis. The sequence goes on along the minus strand of NZ_JANURX010000014.1, from coordinate 25,671 downwards.
AATTTGGTCAAAAAACCCTAGGCAAACAAACGCTGAAAAAACTAAGCCTAAGTCTTAATCAAAAATTTCACACGCCCATAGTGCCTATTTTATGCCTAATGCAAATCATCACGCCCTAAATTCAAGCCCTAAAAGTGAAAAAAGCGTGATTTATCTAAGCTCTTGCTTAAATAGAGCCTTTGCGCCATCATCTTTAGCTAAAGATAAAAGAACTTTGCAAGAAGTGTTTGAAAGTCTTTGTAAAAAGGCTGATATTAGCGTGCTTTATCCTGAAAATATCACTCGGGAAAAGTCTTTAAAAACTACACCATAAAAACGCCCAAGCTTAATCCTTTAAAGTCATTTAAAGACGAGCTTTTAAGCTTGAGTGAAAATGGCAAAATCTCTTTAGTGTGCGATCATAGTGCGTGTAGTGCGGAGCTAGTTTCAAAATTAGACAAAAGGCTAAAAATTTACGATATGAGTGAATTTATTGAAAAAGAAATGCTAAATAAGCTAAACATTAAGCCATTTAACGAAAATATAGGGCTTTATGCTGTATGCTCTAGCAAAAAATGCGGCTTTGATGTGTCCTTAAGAAAACTAGCTCAAATTTGCACGAAAGGCAAGGTTTATGAGCATAGTCAAACGCATTGCTGTGGCTTTGCTGGAGATAAGGGCTTTATGAATCCTAAGTTAAATCAAAGTGCTTTGGAAAATTTAAGAGAATTTTTTAAAGGGCTAAAGCTTGAGAGATTTTATTCTAGCTCAAGCACTTGTGAGGTAGGATTAAGCGATTAAATAAGGGAGGAGGATTGGCTCCCCTTACAAATTTTAAGCATAAAAATCGAAATTTTTGTCTTTTTGTGTGGCGTTTTGCTCGTTTGCTTTTTCCTGAGCTTTTTCAAGCTGTTTTTTCATCTGCTCTAAAACCTCATCAAGCAATTTTTTACTATCTTCTAGTAGGCTTGAATTTTGCTCTGCATTTGGCGTTTGGTTTTTATTGAGTAAATTTTCTAATTTATTAGTAAAACTATTCATAATCGCATTTTGATGATTTTCATCTTTTGGCGTTGGAAGAACATTTGCCATTTGCATTGCACTTTGGATAAAGTCTTTTGGCTGAAGCTCACCCACCTTAGAATTTGCTAAAAATTCTTGTATCATAGGCTCGACTTCCTTCATCGCCACTTTTATCTCATCAAGTTCATTTTGTGTTAATTTAGACCCCTCAAAAGTAAAGCTAAATCCATACTCACGCTTCAAACTTAAGCTTTTAGAATTTTCGTCTTTAGCGTAGTTGATATTTTGATTATCATACATATCAAGGCTAAGTTTTTTACCACTTTTAGTTGTGTAGTCAAGGGAGAAATTTTGATTTTTACTCACATCAATTTGCATTTTAGCTCCTTTAAATTTTATAAAGCATATCGGCATTTTTTTAAAAAAATTAAGTATAATTTTTCAATGAACGAAAAAATTTTACACTTTTTTAAAAATCATAAACTTTTATCACTTGCTATGTGTGATGATGAGGGTGTTTATAGTGCTAGTGCGTTTTATGCTTTTGATGAGGAAAATTTAGCCCTCATCATCGCTTCATACGAAGATACCAAACACATCAAACTCGCCTTTTTAAATCCAAACATCGCCATAAATATCGCTAAAGAAAGCAAAATAGCCCTTTTAAAAGGTGTGCAAGCTAAGGCTATTTTTATGGAAGCCTCTAATGAGCAAGAGAAAATTTATTTTGCTAAATTTCCTTTTGCGAAACTTAGTAATGCTAAAATTTACGCCTTAAATCTTAGCTGGGTAAAACTCACGGATAATACCCTAATGCTAGAAAAAAAACTTGAATGGACGAGATAAATGAGACTTGCAATTTGTTTTATGGGGCATTTAAGAACTTATAAGCAAACTTATCAAAGTTTTTTAGATAATGTCTTAAAGCCAAATTTAGAGGATGTAATGTGGGAGGAAATTGACATTTTTATCCACACTTGGGATACTTTTGAAAAGGCAAATTTTGCTTGGCACGAACAAAATAAAAAAATGGACGGCGTAAAAATTACCGAGCAAGTGATCTGCGAAGTGAAGCAAATTTATAAGCCTAAAAAAATGCTTGTTGAAACCTTAATGCAAGATAGAGGTACGTACCTTTCCATAGAAAGGTCTCAAAAACTCGCCTTAGAATATGAAAAAGAGCAAAATATCTCTTATGATTATATTATGGTTACAAGACCTGATTTATACTTTCACACGCCTTTAGTTTTAAGCTCCTTTATCAACGCCTATCAAAAAGATGAAGTCTTAAAAAGCGTCTCTTTACCCAAAAAGCACATTTTCGCCGCACATAATACCTTTGGCAGAATGCTTGTCGATGATAGAAGATTACTTTGTGAGGGAGATTTATTATGGTTTGGTAATATGAAGCCCTTACCGCTTATCTCAGATGCTTTTAATCCACAAAAAATTTTTCTTATCCCCATTAATTATATTCTTCATAGAGATTTTTTCTTACAAAGAGAGAATTTTAGACTAGGCTGGGGCGATAAAGATAGCACTTTAACCGCTGTAAGCGTGATAAAATCGCATCTAAGCTATCAAATAGGCGAAATAGCTATGCAATGTGAAAGTTTTAAAGAGCGCTTTTTTCTTATTTTTACTTTAACAATTATCAAGAAAAAATTTAACAATCAAGAAAAAATTAATTCAAATTATCTTTATTTATCTCTTTGCAAAGACTACCCAGAATTTATCAAAATCAAAAACTCCCCCACCTACAAACTTGGGCAAAAAATCATTAAAATCCATAAAGAAAATGGTGATTTGGGTTTAATCAATTTTATTTTATTTAGGCTTTTATCTTATAAAAAAAGCCTTTAGCTTTTTGTTAAATTTTTTTCTTTATAATTGGAGCTTTATTATAAATAAGGAATTGCGTTTTAATGCTAAATGTCATTTATGCTTTATTTTTTAGAGAGCTTAAAACACGCTTTGGTGCAAACCGCTATTTAGGCTACATTTGGGTTGTTGGAGAGCCTTTGAGTATAGTTTTGGTGGTTACGACCATTGTTACAATTATTAGAGAATATCATCATCAAGTAATGCCTGATGGAATTTCTATTTTTATGTTTTTAATCTCTGGCATAGTGCCTTATTTTATGTTTAGAAGTATAGTAACGCAGCTTATGAACGGCATTAGTGCAAATTTGGGACTTTTTGCTTATAAGCCTGTCAAGCCTATCCATGTTTTTATCGCTAGAACTATGCTTGAATTTTGCATTTATTTTGTGATTTTCTTTTGCGTTTTGTTTATAGCGGGGTGGTTTTTACGCTTTGATGTTTTGCCTGTATATTTTTTAAATGTCATGTTTTGCGTTTTTTTACTGATGCTTTCTGGCTTTGTTTTGGGACTTTGCTTTGCGATACTAAGTCATTTTTTTGAAATTTTAAAAACGCTTTTGATGTATTTTAGTATCGTTTTTTATTGGTCTTCTGGGGTGATTTTCCCCACTTGGCTTATGCCTAAGCCCTTGCTAGACCTTTTTTATTATAATCCTTTGCTTCATATAATGGAGCTTTTAAGATATAATTTTTTCGATTCTTATCCTTTACAAGATGATTATAGCTATACTTATCCTATATTTTGCATTATGCTTTTACTTCTTGTGGGACTTTTTTTTTATCATCATAATAGACAAGCCTTAACCGCAGCGAGAAAGCAATGATCAAGCTTGTCAATTTAACCAAATCTTACCCACTTTTTGCAGGCGGAAGACACTATGTTTTTAAAAATTTTAGCTTTGAATTCCCTGAAAATTGCAGTATAGGCTTAATGGGTGGAAATGGTGCAGGTAAATCAACCCTAATGAAACTTTTAAGCGGAGCGGAACTGCCCGATAAAGGTAAAATCATCACAAACAAAAAGCTCTCCTGGCCCCTTGGTTTAAGCGGTGGCATACAAGGCTCACTTAGTGCAAGAGATAATGCCAAATTTGTCGCTAGAGTTTATGGCTATAAGGGTGAAGAATTGCTAGAAAAAGTTAAATTTGTCGAAGAATTTGCTGAACTTGGTAAATTTTTTGATGAGCCGATGAAAAACTATTCTGCTGGTATGGGAGCAAGGATAACCTTTGGACTTAGTATGGCTTTTGACTTTGATTATTATTTAATAGACGAGGCTGGGGCTGTGGGCGACCCTCAATTTAGAGAAAAAAGCATTAAGCTTTACAAAGAAAGGCTTTCACGCTCTAAGGTCATTATGGTTTCACACGATGTAGCCGAAATTAAAGAATGGTGTGATAAAATTATTTTTATGAAAAATGGAAAAATTACGGTTTATGATGATGTCGATGAGGGCATAGCTGTATATCAAGGAAAAGCATAATTATGAAAAAAAGTAAAACTTTAATAGACAAGATTAAGGATTTAAGCATTTTAGATTCATTTAAAATCGTATGGTTTTTGATGATTTTTGTAGTGATTTATTATGTTTTTATCGCAGCAGATCGCTATGTAAGCTCGACTAGTCTTAGTGTGCGTTCCACTAGCGGAGAAAGTATTCAAGCTGGTGGGATCTTATCTTTACTTAGCACCACTTCAAATAATAATGAAGATATGAAATACCTAAGAGGCTATATCCACTCTCTTGATTTGCTTAAAAAACTAGAAGAAAGCATTAAGCTTAGGGAGCTTTATCAAGAACAATTTGTCGATTTACCCTACCGCATTTTTGATTCTAGCTCAAGCGAAAGCTATCTTAAATTCTTTAAAAGTCGCGTTAAACTTAAAGTCGATGACAAAACAGGTCTTTTAAATGTCGAAGTTGAAGCCTTTACCCCAAAATCCGCTCAAATCATTGCTCAAAGTATAGTCGAAGAAAGTGAAAAATTTATCAATGAAATTTCTCACAAAGCAGCAAGAGAGCAAATGCGTTTTGCCGAAGAGGAAGTTAATACTTACAAAGAAAGATACCTAAAAGCACAAAATGCTCTCATAGCTTTTCAAAACAAATATGGTGTTTTTGACCCACTCAAACAAGCCGAAAGTAAATCAAAGCTAATTGCGCAAATTGAAGTAAATTTGGCTCAAAGAGAGGCTGCGCTTTTAAATTTACAAAGCTATATGAATGATAGTGCGCCTGAAGTTGTAGCGTTAAAAGCTGAAATTGGAGCTATTAAAAAGCAATTAGAACGCGAAATGGCAAAAATTTCAGCAAACAATTCAAATACCCAAAAACTCAACGATATGGCTGCGAAATTTCAAAACCTTACCATTGAAGCAACCTTTGCTCAAAAGGCTTATGAGGCTGCACTTAAGGCTTATGAGGCTGCGAGAATAGAAACTGCGAGAAAGATTAAGCAGCTTGTCATCGTGCAAAGCCCAAATTTACCAGAAAGTGCGAGGTATCCAGAAAGACTTTATGGCATACTCACAGCTTTTTTAATTTTATCTTTAATTTTTGGCATTACCAAATTTGTAAAAATGATTATAGAGGAGCATAGATATTAAAATGAAAAAAATAGCTTTATTATTGACAAGTTTTATTTTGGCTTTTGGCGCAGTCGATGTATCGCAAATTATAGGCGTTAATGAGGGTGCAACTTATGATAGTAACGCAAGTTCGACTTATTCTCAACGGCAAAATGAAAACAACACAAGCGCCTCAAATATAAACCCTATGCAAGTTCCTGTTTTTGGCTCGCATCTTTTTAGTGGTAATTTTAAAAATTTCACGCAAAGAGTTTATAATCCAGACTATAAAATAGCCGTTGGAGACCAAATAAGCCTTAAAATTTGGGGTGCTGTGGAATTTGCACAAATTTTGGTAGTCGATTCTCAAGGGAACATTTTTATCCCTAAGGTTGGAGCTGTAAATTTGCTAGGAGTGAAAAATAGCTCCTTAGTGCCTATAATAAAATCCGCCGTCAATAAAATTTATAAAAATAATGTTTTCGTTTATGCAGATATGAACGCCTATCAAAATGTTAGCGTTTTTGTAACAGGAAGTGTCAATGCTCCGGGTCTTTATCAGGGTCTAAGCTCTGATTCCATCATACAATATTTAGATAAGGCAGGTGGGATCAACTTAGACTATGGTAGCTTTAGAGAAATTCAAATTTTAAGAAATAATAAAATTATTAGAAATATAGATTTATACAATTTCTTACTTAAAGGACAATTAGAGCTTTTTCCTTTTAGAAGTGGAGATGTCATCTTAGTAGGAAATGTCGCTAGCTATGCCTTTGTAAGTGGAGATGTGCAAAAACCCTTTAGATTTGAACTAGGAAGTGATATTAAAACACTAAGCGATTTAGCTAGAATTTCAGGAGCAAAACCCATAGTAACCAACGCTGTGGTAAGAAGCTACGCAGACGAGCATAAGCTTGAGGTAAAAGCTTTTAACAAAACGCATTTTTCCAAAGTAAGCCTAAAAACAGGCGATGAAGTCGAATTTCGTCCGGAATACATCAGCACAAATATTAGCATTAAAATTCGTGGAGAACACGATGGCTTAGGCACTTTAGTGGTTAAAAAGGGGACAACTTTAGAAGATATCTCAAGGTTAATTATGGCAAATTCAATGTCAAATATGAAAGCCCTGCAAGTCTTTAGAAAAAGTGTCGCTAGAACACAAAAAGAACTCATCGCAGCCCAGCTTAAAGAGCTTGAGACCTTAGCATTAACTAGCTCTTCTGTCAATTCCGAGCAAGCGGCAATCCGTGCTACACAAGCTAAAACTATACTTGAATTTATAGAAAGAGCCAAAAAGGCTGAGCCTAAAGGACAAATCGTCATTGAAGATACAAATTCCTACAAATCTTTAATTTTAGAAGATGGTGATACCATTAATATCCCAAGTAAAAATAATCTTGTTATCGTTCAAGGTGAAGTCTCTTTACCCGGAGCCTTTGTATATGGTAAAAAAGAAGATTTAAGATATTATATTAATTTAGCTGGAGGATATAGCGATAGAGCAGATACCTCAAAAGTGCTTGTCATACGCACAAATGGCAAGGCGGAAAAATATCGCTCAGGTATAGATGTAAAAGCGGGCGATTCCATTTTGGTGCTTCCAAAAGTTGATAGTCAAAATTTGCAAATTTTTTCTATGCTAACGCAAATTCTTTATCAAATAGCCATAGCCACAAATGTCGTGGTTAATCTCTAAGGAAGCAAGATGAAAGAAATGCTCAAAATAGCTAAAGAGGTCTTTGAGATAGAAGCAGAGGCGATTAGAAATTTAAGTGAAAATTTAGATCATAATTTCTCAAAAGCCATTAAGCTTATTTTAAATATAAAAGGGCGTTGCATTATAAGCGGTATGGGTAAATCAGGACATATAGGTGCTAAAATCGCTGCCACACTAGCTAGCACAGGAACTCCAAGCTTTTTTATGCATCCGGGCGAAGCCTTACACGGGGATTTGGGAATGATCACAAGCGAAGATGTTTTAATCGCCATTTCAAATTCAGGTGAAACAGAAGAGCTTTTAAAAATTATCCCAGCGGTCAAAAGAAGGCAAATTCCCCTCATCGCAATGTCTGGCAATGTTAAATCAACCCTCGCCAAGCAAGCTGAAATTTTTCTCAATATAGCCATCAAAAAAGAAGCTTGTCCTTTGCAACTTGCCCCTATGTCCTCAACTACCGCTACACTTGTGATGGGCGATGCCATAGCAGCAGCCTTAATGAAGGCTAGAAAATTTCAGCCTGATGACTTTGCGCTTTTTCATCCGGGTGGGAGTTTGGGACGAAAGCTTTTAACTAAAGTTAAGGATTTAATGGTTAGCAAAAAACTCCCTATCGTAAATCCAGAAACTGAATTTAATGAACTTGTCGATGTGATGACAAGTGGAAAACTAGGACTTTGCATTGTTTTAGAAAATGATAAGCTTGTTGGAATCATTACGGATGGAGACTTACGCCGCGCACTTAAGGCAAATGCCAAACCTAGATTTGACTTTAAAGCTAAAGAAATTATGAGTCATAATCCCAAAATCATCGACCAAGAAGCTATGGCAACAGAAGCTGAACAATTAATGTTAAAACATAAAATTAAAGAAATTGTTGTGGGTAAAAATGGAAGAGTCGTGGGCATTATCCAACTTTATGCGATAGGAAATGTTTGAGTGGTGCGCTCTAGAGGATTCGAACCTCTGACCTTTTGAACCGCAATCAAATGCTCTATCCAGCTGAGCTAAGAGCGCAAATAAAAACGAGATTATACAAAAATTTACTTAAAATTAGCTTCTTTTTGCATAAAATTCTCTCTTAAATTCGCTAAATTGATTTTTCATTATGGCTTCTCGCATTTGCTGAACTAAATTTAGATAATAATGCAAATTATGCAAGCTAGCAAGCCTAAAAAAAGTCAATTCTTTAGCCCTAAAGAGATGATTTAAATATGCCCTTGAATAATTTTGACAAGTATAACACGAGCAAGTTTTATCGATGCTTTCATTATCATTTATAAATTCAGCCCTTTTAATATTAAATTTCCCAAAACTTGTAAAAAAAGTGCCATTTCTAGCATTTCTTGTCGGCATCACACAATCAAACATATCCACCCCACGCTCAACATTTTCCACCAAATCTTCAGGAGTTCCCACGCCCATTAAATATCTTGGGCGTTTTTCGTCCATAAAGGGAGTTAAATTTTCGACTACCTCATACATTAAAGCATTTTCTTCACCTACACTAAGTCCTCCTATGGCAAGTCCGTCAAAGTCCATCTCACAAAGCTCTAAGGCACATTTTTTCCTTAAGTCAAATTCCGTCCCTCCTTGGATAATGCCAAAAACATTTTGACTCAATCCCTCACCCTCATTTTGCTTAAATTTGTGATAATCAATAGCCTCCTTTGCCCATTTTATCGTTCTTTCAACGGAAAGTTCCACCCTAGCTCTACTTGAAGGCAAAGCGACCAAATCGTCTAAAACCATACAAATATCACTATTAAAATCATACTGCGTTTCAAGCACAGATTGAGGTGTAAAAAGATGTAAGCTCCCATCAATATGACTTTTAAATTTAATACCTTCTTCAAAATGCTTTGAATTTTTACTTAAAGAAAAGGCTTGAAAGCCACCACTATCTGTCAAAAAACTATACGGAAATTGCGTAAAATGATGCAAACCACCCAAATTTTTAATCACTTTTGAGCTAGGACGCAAATAAAGATGATAGGTATTTGCTAAAATAATTTTTGCTTTTAAAATTTCGCTCATATCATAAGCATCGAGGCTTTTTACCGCTGCTGCTGTGCCAACTGGCATAAAAATGGGCGTTAAAAATGAACTATGTGCCGTTTTTATCTCACAAACCCTTGCATTATTGTCTTTATACTTTAGTTTAAATTCCATTTGCTATAATTTCCTTTTTGGAGTGTAGTATGAATCATATTTTAATTATTATCGATGGTATTTTAGCGAAGCATTTCTTAGAAAGGCTTTGCTTTCAAAAAAGCTTGAGTTATTTTTTCACCATCGTTTATCAAAAAGATGAAAGCGTTAATTTAAAAGAAGAAAATGAATTTTTAGAATTACATCAATTTGACCCTACAAGTAGTGCAAGGCTTGAGCGTATTATGAAGCCCTACAAACAAGCTTTTATCTATATGCAAGACGAATTTGAGACAAAAAAAACTTACGAGGCTTTAAGGGGGCTTGATTTAAATTTAGAAATTAACATTATGGATTTTTGGGGACTTGGTATCAATGATAAACTCTGCCACCTCATTGATGCAAGAATGAATTTAAGCAAAAGACTTATTGATTTTTTACCAGATGTCGCACTCACGGCACAATATATTGGGCTTGGAGTGGGAGAAATTATGGAGATTAAAATTTCAGCAGGTTCAATTTTTGCTTATAGACACATAGGCTCAATCCAGCAAAAAAGATGGCGTATCGTGCTAGTGTATCGTAATGAAAAAATTCACTTTATTAAACCTTCTTTAATTTTAAAACCGGGAGATAGCATTTTAATCGTAGGCGATCCTGCTATTTTACAAAGCGTTTTTCATAATGTAAAGGCTAGCACAGGACAATTTCCCGTGCCTTTTGGGACTAATATTTATACCATTATCGATATGAAAAATATGAGTCAAAACACACAAAAATTACTCCTAAATACTACCTTAAGCCTCATCAAAAAAACAAATGCAAGAAAATTTTTTATAAGAATTATCAATCCTACCTTAAATGCAATTTATTATGAGCTTAAAACCCTTGCCTTAGAGTATGAAAATATCTTTTTTGATTTTGAAAATACAAATTTCAAAAAAATTCAAAGCTTCTTGGAGCAAAATGATGTAGGTGTTTTTATCACGGATTATAAGCATTTTGAAAAAGAAAAGAAAGAGCTTTTTGAGCTTAAAATTCCCATTTTAAAAATCGGCACACAAGACTTTGAAAGCCTTGAAAAATCAGTCATCTTAAGCTCTTATGAAAATGAAATAGAAAATCAGGCTAATGTGATTGTAGATTTAAGTAAGCAATTAAAACTAGAGGTAAATTTTTATTATTATCAACCAAATCATAAGGAAAATAACGAGCTAAAAGACTATGTTAAAAGCCTTTCTAAACTCTACGATAAAAATATAGAACTTTTTCAAAATCATACGCAAAATCCTATCTTAAATCTTGAGTATAGAGAGAATTTATTACAATTTGTCAGCTTTACCCCGGAGCTTTTAGAGTCTAATATTGGTCGAATTTGGAGTATGGATTTAAACAGAAACTATTATAAACTTAGCAAAAATTACCAACTTTTCATACCAATAAGCTAATCAATCTTCCATAGCATTTTACGCTATATTGTATTCTATGGAAGTTGAAGCACTTTTATTTTCCAACATTATCTTAATAATTTATTATTTTTTGGTATGATGAAAGAAAAAATAATAACAAAAAATTGTAATTTAGCATAATCAACAAGGAATTTATATGACCTATTTACAAATAGAAGGCACAAATCATTTAAGCGGAAGCGTTACAATTAACGGCGCGAAAAATGCCGCTCTACCACTTATCGTCTCAAGCATTTTAGCTAAAAATGAAGTCGTTATCTCGAATGTTCCTGAAGTCGAAGACATTAAAACCCTCATCTCACTCTTACAAAATTTAGGCGCTAAAGCAGATTTAAAGAAACACGAAGCCCTTTTAAATACCACAACACTTAATCAAACCACAGCTAAATACGACATCGTTCGCAAAATGCGTGCCTCTATACTCACACTTGGACCGCTTTTATCGCGTTTTAGACATTGTGAAGTGAGCCTTCCCGGAGGCTGCGCCATAGGACAAAGACCCATAGATTTACATCTTTTAGCCTTAGAAAAAATGGGAGCAAATATCCAAATCAAGCAAGGCTATGTAGTCGCAAGTGGAGCTTTAAAGGGTGCGGAAGTGCTTTTTGATAAAATCACCGTTACAGGGAGTGAAAATATCATTATGGCAGCAGCATTAGCAAGTGGTAAAACAAGGCTTTTAAATGTGGCTAAAGAGCCTGAAGTGGTGCAACTTTGTGAGGTTTTAAAGGAGGCTGGACTTGATATTAAAGGCATAGGTAGCGATGAGCTTGAAATTTATGGCACAAGTGGAGAGTGTTTGGAATTTAAAGAATTTACTGTGATACCTGATAGAATAGAGGCTGGAACCTATCTTTGTGCGGGGGCTATTGTCAATTCTAAAATTAGTGTTTGCAAGGTTAATCCAAATCATCTAAGCGCCGTTTTGGCAAAACTTGAGCAAATGGGCTTTGGTATAAGTATAGAAAATGATAGCATTACCTTGCTTCCCGCTAAAGAAATCAAACCTGTGGAAATTCTTACAAGCGAGTATCCGGGCTTTCCTACCGATATGCAAGCGCAATTTATGGCACTGGCTCTTAGAGCAAATGGCACAAGTATCATTGATGAAAGGTTGTTTGAAAACCGTTTTATGCATGTCAGTGAGCTTTTAAGAATGGGAGCGGATATCAAACTTAACGGACATATTGCTACTATAACTGGAGGCAAAGAGCTAAACGCTGCTGATGTTATGGCGACTGATTTAAGGGCGTCTTCAGCACTCATCTTAGCCGCCCTTGCTGCAAAAGGCACAAGCAGGGTGCATAGAATTTATCATTTAGATAGAGGTTATGAGAATTTAGAAGAAAAATTTAAAGCACTAGGTGCAAATATCACAAGGCTTGAAGAATGAAAAATATTTTTGAAACCCTAGAGCTTTTAGAAAAGCATATAACGCCCTTAAAAGAAAGTGAAATTGTAAGTTTAGAAAACGCACTTGGCAGAGTTTTAGCCTGTGATTTATATGCGAAAAAGAATTTACCAAGCTTTGATAATGCGGCACTTGATGGCTATGCCTTTAATTATGATGATATAAACGCACCGCTAAAGATTATGGGAGTGATTTTAGCGGGTGATAAAACGCCTTACAAACTTGAGAAAAATGAATGCTTTAAAATAATGACAGGTGCTTTAATGCCTAAAAACGCAGACACGATCTTAATGCTTGAAGATGAAAATTTAGAAAATGGCTTTTTGGTGATTAAAACAAAGCCTAAGCGATTTAATGCCTTTCGTTTTAAAGGCGAAGAGCAAAAAGAAGGGGAGCTTTTACTCAAAAAAGGGCAAAAATTAAACGCTGCGATGATAACTCTGCTCGCCGCACAAGGAATTTATAAAATAGAAGTAATAAGAAAGCCCAGAATTGCCATTTTTTCAAGCGGAGATGAGCTCAAAGAGCCTTGGCAGATGTGCGACGAACTTAGTATTTATAATGCCAACGCTCTAGCCGTGCAAGCCCTGCTAAAGGACTATGATCCTTGTTATCTTGGCATTATAAAAGATGAATTTGATACCACAAAAAAAGCTCTGCAAAATAATCAATTTGATCTCATCATCACAAGTGGAGGTGCTAGTGTGGGTGAGGCGGATTTTATGGATAGGGCTTTGAAAGAGCTTGAATTTAAAGAAATTTTTAATGAAATTAAAGCGCGTCCTGCAAAGCCAACTAAGCTTTATCAAAAAGATAATAAGCTCATCTTAATCTTACCAGGAAACCCTATGGCGGCTTTTCTTTCTTGCTTTATTTTTGCAACAAAGATCTTAAATTTACTCAGTGGAAATTTAGAAAAAGGGTGCAAAATAAATGCCCTTATGGGTCAAGACTTAAAGCTTAAAGCGGGGAGAAATAATCTTATCCTAGGAAATTTAGAAAATGGCATTTTTACGCCTTTTAATAATAATCACTTTGGCTCGGCTATGATTTTACCACTTGTTAAAAGCAAATTTTTACTCATTAGCGATGAGAAGCAAGAAAGCATTTTAAAAGGTGAAAGTGTCCAGCTTATTTACCTTTAATTTGCTAAATTTGGATTAAATAACACCTATGAATTTTAGAAAATCAACTTACAAAAATATCTTATTTTCTTTCATCAAGCGTTATATTCTAGCTTTACAAAGTCTCTATTAGCCCCCTTAATATTTATCAAAAATTAACATTTTAAAAATATTAAGGATATTTATGTCAAATTTCAATCTTAGCCCTTTAAGGCTTTTTTGTAAATATGCCGTGCCTAATGTCATTAGCGTGGCTTTCTTTTCTGTTTATATTATTATTGATGGTATTTTTGTGGGGCAGTATCTAGGTAGCGATTCTCTTGCTGCACTTGGTTTAGTAATGCCCTTTGTAATGATAAGTTTTGCATTAAGCGATATGATAGCCATAGGCTCATCGGTGCAAATTTCGATGAAGTTAGCCCTAGCTAAATTTAAAGAAGCTAACCGCATTTTAACCGCAGCCTTAGCTCTTATTTTCGCCCTTAATACCCTTATAGCTTTTTTAGCCTATTTTATATCACCACTTTTAATTTCTTTTTTGGATATAACGCCCCATATTCAAACGCTTTGCGAAGAAGTTGTTCTAGTTTTTGCCCTATTTATGCCCATTATTGCCCCTTATTTTGCCCTCGATAATTATCTAAGAATTTGCGGAAAAACAACGCATTCTATGATAGTAAATATCATCGTAGCACTAAGTAATATCATTTTGGATTATCTTTTTATCGTGGTTTTTGGTTGGGGTTTATTTTCTGCGGCACTGGCTAGTTGTATAGGTTTTACTCTTGGAACTTTTTTGGATATTTATCCTTTTTTTAGCCAAAAACTTCAGTTGAAATTTTCTACTCTTTATCTTTCTTTTAAAACTTTAAAAAATATTATTTATAATGGAAGTAGCGAATTTTTTAGCAATATCTCCGCTTCGATTTTTGGTATCTTTGCTAATCTTATCCTCCTTCATCTAGCAGGTGCGAAAGCTGTGGCTACCTATTCTATCATACTTTATATTGATAATTTTATCACTCTATTAACCCTTGCGATGTGTGAGGCTATGCAACCAGCCCTAAGCTATCATTTTGCTCAAAAAAATCTTAAACACCTCAAAGCCATACTTAAAACTATGTTTATTTTTATCCTTTCTTTTAGCGTTTGTGTTTTTATTTTAAATATATTTTATGGAGAATTTCTAGTGGGATTTTTTACTCAAAAAAATGATGAATCTTTTTTAGAATTTAGCACCAAAGCTTTATATATTTTTTCTTTTGTTTTTCTTATTGCTTGGTTTAATATCCTTATAGGCTCTGTGCTAACGGCTTTTAATAGGGCTTATTTTTCCCTCATTTTAAGTCTTATAAGTAATCTTTTCGCACCTCTTATTTTTATCCTTACTCTGCCTTATTTTTTAGGCTTAAATGGAGTGTGGATTAGTCCATTTTTGGCTGATTTTTGCGTATTTTTCTTAAGTTTTTATTTTCTTAAAAAGAGTTTAAGCATAATTAGCCAATCGCAAATAGCAAGCAAATTTGCTCACTGATGCAAATTGGTAGGCTTTTTGCTTGACAAAATGATTTTTTTTATATTATAATTTCACTCTTTTTGCGGGAATAGCTCAGGGGTAGAGCACAACCTTGCCAAGGTTGGGGTCGCGAGTTCGAATCTCGTTTCCCGCTCCACTTTTAAGCTTAGGTCAAAATGAAATTAGAACAAATCTTAGAAAAAACAAAAAATGTCCGCCTTATAGCAGCAAGTAAGTATGTCGATGCTAACACTATCAAAGAATTTTATCATAAGGGCATTAGCGAATTTGGAGAAAATCAAGTCAAAGCCCTAAGTGAAAAAAAAGAACTTTTAAAAGATGAAAATTTAACAATAAAATGGCATTTTATCGGCACTTTACAAAGCAATAAAATCAATCTTCTCATCAAACAACGCCCTATTTTGTGGCAAAGTTGCAATTCTTTAAAATTAGCCAAAGCTGTTGATAAAAGACTCAATTACACCCTTGATACCCTGCTTGAAATTAATAGTGCTTTTGAGGAAAATAAAAGTGGGATCGAATTAAATAAAGCTTTTGAGGAATATTTGCAAATTCAAGAAGAGTGTAAAAATTTAAATCTTAAAGGTGTGATGTGTATAGGAACGCATAGTGATGATGTAAAAAAGATTCAAAAAAGCTTTGAGGACACTTACAGAATTTATGAAAAATTACAAAAACACGGTGCAAACATTTGCTCTATGGGTATGAGTAATGATTTTGAATTGGCTTTAAAATGTGGGTCAAATATGCTAAGACTTGGGAGCATACTTTTTAAAAGCCTTTAAAAAGGGCTTTTAGTATAAAAGACTAGCGATTTTAGACTGAAGCATAATATTGCTTTGTGCGGCTGCAAAAGCGGCGGCATTTTCTTTCAAATACGCTGCATTAAAGTCATTAACATTTTTTGCCATATCATTATTGAGCAAATTATTTTCTGCGGCTTTGGTATTGATGCTATTTTGCACACTGGAGTTAATGTTAGAAGTAAGGGCATTAATGCCAGATCCTATCTCACTCCTTAAACTTCCAAGTTGGTCAGTAAAGCTTGTAATGCTTTCTTGACTATCAATACTTAAGCCATCTGTGCTTAGGGAATTTAAATTTGTCGTCTCTGTCCCACTTCCTACCACAAATTCCATAGTTTGAAAAACATTTTTACCATTAAAGGTCGCGTTATTAAAAGAATCATTAATGGACTCTGTCAAACGCGTCGCCTCACCTCTTAGCATAGTTTTTTGCGCATCTGTCATAATGCCACTATTCATCCTTACAGAAAGCTCACTAAGCCTATCCGCACTTTGAGAGATATTTGTCAAACTCGCATCGGAAATTTGTAAAACTCCTATGGCATCATAGGCGTTTGCCACGCCCTGATCTATGGTGCTTGATTGAGATCTTAAAGAATCGGCAATTGCTAAATTTGCACTATCTATCCCACTAATAGCCCTCACCGCTGCGATATTTTCTAAAGCTTTATCTTGCGATTTTTGTGCATTATTTAAATAATGATTTTGCTGCATTGCATTAGAATTGTTAATTTTCATATCAATTACCTCCTTTAATTTTTCAAATTTTAGTCTTTTTTAGCTATTTTAAAGCTTAAAAAATACAAAAATATTTGCATACAAACGATAATTTTTATTACAACTTCACTTGCCTCGTGCATACTTTGAAATTCCGTTGTTTTAATGACGCTTTCGCCCATTTTTTGTGCTTCTAAAATATACGCGGTAAAATAAAATACAAAAAATAAAGCAAGAATTAAAATGATGATAGAAAGAGCAAATTTGGAAAATCTTAGCTGAAATTTCTCCTCTTTTTTAAAAAAGTTAATAAGCTCATATAAGGCATTAAAAAGTGCTACTGCAAGTAAGACATAGCCCATTTTAACAAAAATATCACTCATCATAAGCCCACTTTGAAAATGGCTTAAAACATTTTCGCCAATTAAGTTTTGTGGATAAAAAACAACAGGTGCGACCACCACACCCAAAATAAGCTCCACACCTATCATAGCCACAAGCAAAAAGAGATGAATCGCTTTCATTTTGCCTCCTTATTTTGTGCCTTCATCGCGATTAAAACACCTTCTATCATTTTTTTAATATCTCCGTCTAAAATTCCCTCCGCATTTGAAAAAGCTTCATTACTTCTTGTATCTTTGACTTGCTGGTAAGGAAAAAGCACATAAGAGCGGATTTGATGTCCCCAGCCCATTTCGCTTTTTTCCCCTGAATTTGCTGCTGCTTCTTGCTTCATCAATTCAAGCTCGTAAAGGCGTGAGCGTAGCATTTTAAAGGCTGTGGCTTTGTTCTTATGCTGGCTTCTGTCATTTTGGCACTGCACGACTATGTTGGTAGGGATATGCGTGATACGGACAGCTGATTCTGTTTTATTAACGTGCTGTCCGCCCGCCCCACTTGCGCGGTAAAAGTCGATGCGCAAGTCCTTTTCTTCAATCTCAATCTCAATATCATCATCAAGCTCAGGACTTACCATAACGCTAGAAAAGCTCGTATGCCTACGCCCAGCACTATCAAAAGGCGAAGTTCTCACAAGGCGGTGAATTCCATTTTCTGCCTTTAAATAGCCGTAAGCATTTTCACCCTTGACTAAAAAACTCACATCTTTAAGTCCTGCTTCATCGCCTTCTTGGAAGTCCAAAGTTTCGACCTTAAAGCCCTCTCTCTCACAAAAACGCAAATACATTCTATAAAGCATACTCGCCCAGTCGTTACTCTCCGTCCCACCAGCACCAGGGTGTATGGAAACAATGGCATTTTTATTATCATTTTCTCCGCTTAAAAGCATAGAAATTTCAAGACTTGTAATACTATCTTCTAGCTTTGGTGCGTCTTCAAAAAGGGCTTTTAAGGTCTCATCATCACTCTCGCTATTTGCCATATCAAAAAGCTCACTCGCGTCGTTTAAGGCGTTGAAAGCATTTTCATAGGCTTTAAGCAAATTTGTGATTTTGGTCTTTTCCTTACCCAAAATGGCGGCATTTTTGGCATTATTCCAAAAATTTGGATCATTTTCTTGCGTCTCAATCTCACTAAGCTTTACCCTAAGTTCATCAGGCTTTATGATGGAGGCTATGTTTTTAACCTTTTGTTCAAGGCTTTTTAAAAGTTCGCTAAATTCATAATTATCCATAGTTTTTCCTTAAAAATTGCATTGTAGCAAATTTAGTTTAAGGCTTTTCAAATCATCAATATTTTTCTACAAACGAATTAGCGTCCAAATTGCTTCTTTAAACTCAAAGCTCTAAAAATAAACCACACATAACCCCCTTTATACCAAGCTTTATGGGCTTTTATGAAAGCAAGTCCTAACTGGTAACTTAAAATTTGCTTTTCATTTTCATCACAAGGTAGAATGTTTGCTTCTTTTTTGTGCTTTTTAGCAATATAATTTAGCACAAAAGGAAGTCCTAAAAATCCCCAAAAACTTCCGTAATTTTCTATGATAGCACGACCTAATTTGTAAGCTAGGTGCGTTTGTATAGGATTTTGCTTTTTTTGATGGAGTTCAAGTTTCAAATTTTTGATTTCAGCTTGAATAGGGGCGATTTTAACTGGGTCCATTCTAGCATTATACTCCTCGATAATTTCCTTAAAAAGCACCACATCAGGGATAAGGTGAGAGAAATCGTATTTTTCATCGATTTGCACTTCTAAATTTGCTAATACATTAAAATCATAATGAGCATCGATTTTAAAATTTTCATCTGGTTTTACGAGGAGAATTTGATTTGCCAATTGCATACAATCAAGAGTATTTCGACAATCATCTTTTGAAAAAATCCACAAATTATTTTCGCTTTGTTTTTCATTGTTAGCATTAAAATACAAAAAGCTCTCTTCATCAATAACAAAATTTTCAATCAAATTATACATCATCAAAAAACTTGATAAGCAGTATTTGATAATTTTAATCTTTTTATTTGTCCAAATGGCACTTGAAAAAGTCCCTAAACCATTATCATCATTCCACACACTAAATGCCACTAATGTATAATCTTTAAATTCTTTTTTAAATTTAAGTTTAATTTTTCCTTCAAGTCTATAAAGTTCTTCTGTAAATAAAGAATTAGATTTAACGCTTTTTTCTAATTGATTGATATTTTCAAAAAGATCTTGTAGCGTAACAGCAAGAAATTTAGGGACTGGATAATTGCATTTTAAATTACACCTACCAATCTTTCCCAAATTTAAAGCAATATTTTGCCCCAACAATCTCATAATAGGACTGATTTGATGAAATAAATTATTTGTCGCAAAAAATTCATTTAAGTTATTTTCATCATAATATTTTTGCATATCAATGAAATAAAAGCCATATTTTTTAATTTGAAGTAAATTGAAACTATTAGTGATTTTAAATTTGTCATTATTAACATAGAGGGGGAGTAAAATAAAAAGTGTAGGCTTGTTCAAATTAGCCAACATTTTGCAAAGAATTTCAAAATCTCTTTGCAAAATGTCAAAACGGAGATCATAAACAAAGTTATCATATTCATTTAAATTGGTCTCTATGATAATTAAATCAGCCTTTTTAATTACTTTTTCATTTGTAATTAAAGCGTAAATTTTTTGAGAACTACGAGAACCACCTAGGGCAAGATTATGAAATTCTACCCCCCCCCCCCCCCCGCAGGACATTAGGGCGTCTTTAAGTCCTTTTTGTAAGCCATTTTGCATAACACTATTACTTCCACCCAACAAAATAACATTTTTCATTATTTTCCCTACCATTCTATTATTTAAAAATTTCTTGCAATGCCTTACAAATTTGATTTAAAATTTCACACATTAAACCTAAAGTGCATTACATCGCCATCGCAAACGATGTAGTCTTTACCCTCAAGGCGTAATTTACCAGCCTCTTTCGCACCATTTTCGCCTTTAAATTTAATAAAATCTTCATAACTTATCACTTCAGCTTTAATAAAACCTTTTTCAAAGTCATTATGAATCACACTAGCCGCCTTAGGTGCTTTATAGCCTCTTTTTATCGTCCAAGAACGCACCTCGATCTCTCCAGCCGTAAAATAGCTAATAAGCCCCAACTTAGAAAAAGCCGTGCGTATAATCTGTGCCAAGCCACTCTCTTTAATTCCCAAAGAGTTTAAAAATTCAGCCCCCTCCTCATCACTCAAGCCCACAAGCTCCTCTTCTATCTTCGCACAAAGTTTTATGACTTCTTGATTGTTTTTCTTAGCATATTCTTTTAAGGCTAGGACAAATTGATTATCCTCATTAATACCCTCTTCATCGACATTTGCACCATAAATCACCTCTTTGGCACTTAAAAGTCTTAATTCTTTAATTAAATTTTGATAAAGCTCATTTTCTCTTTCCTCATAACTCCTAGCACTAAAGCCCTTATTTAAATGCTCTAAAAGTGCATTAGCAAGCTCTAGGGTCTCTTTTGCGCCTTTTTGATTTGCCCTTGCTTCTTTATTTAATTTTTCTATTTTTTTACCAAGTTGCTCAATATCCGCTAAAATCAGCTCAGTGTTGATAATCTCAATATCTCTAATAGGATCAACCCCACCCTCGACATGCGTGATATTTTCATCATCAAAGCAACGCACGATGTGTAAAATCACTTCTGTTTCGCGTATGTTTGAAAGAAATTTATTTCCCAAGCCTTCGCCCTTACTAGCACCCTTTACAAGTCCAGCTATATCAACAAATTCTATGAGTGAGTGGAGAATTTTTTCAGGCTTTACGATTCTAGCCAACTCCCTCAAACGCTCATCAGGCACTTCAACCATAGCACGGTTAGGCTCTATGGTGCAAAAAGGATAATTTGCACTTTGAGCATTTTGTGCTTTGGTAAGAGCGTTAAAGGTCGTAGATTTGCCAACATTTGGCAAGCCCACTATACCAACCGCTAAACTCATTTAGCTTTCCTTAAAAGGTAAATTAAGAAATTCACACACATTCTAACCCCTGCTGCACTTGCCCCATAGCTTTGATAGCCCCAAGCCTTCTCCAAATAAGCAGGTCCAGCAATGTCAAGATGTAGCCATTTGTTCTTATACTCTTCGCGGATAAAACTATCTAAAAAAATTCCAGCCGTAAGAGCACCGCCATAGCGACTTGAGCTTGTGTTGCTTATATCAGCAATTTTAGATTTAATGAGTTCTCTTAAATGAGGATTAAAATGCAAAACGCAAGCATATTCGCCACTTTTTTGGCTCACTTCATAAAATTCATTTTGCAAATTTTCATTATTTCCCATAATACCACTTGTAAATTCGCCAAGCCCAACCACGCAAGCACCAGTTAAAGTCGCTAAATCAATAAGTAAATCAGGCTTTAAATCCTGTGCAAAAGAAAGACAATCAGCCAAAACTAAACGCCCCTCAGCGTCCGTGTTTCTTACCTCAATGCTCACACCCTCCCTAGAAAGTAACACATCATCAGGCTTATAGGCATTGCCGCCTATCATATTTTCAGTCGCTCCCAAAATGCAATGCACTTCAAGTTCCAAATTTAACTCCGCCACAGCTTTTATAATCCCCATAGCAGCAGCCGCACCACTCTTATCTGCTTTCATCGTCAGCATATAATCAGCAGGCTTTAAACTAAGCCCACCGCTATCATAAGTCAGCCCCTTACCGACAAAAACGATTTTTTGCTTGGCTTTTTGATTTTTATAGCTTAGATGAATGAGCCTTGGTGGATATGCAGAAGCCCTATTAACCGCTAAAAAAGCGTTCATTTTTTCTTTTTCCAAAAATTTCTCATCATAAATTTTGCAAGTGATAGCTTTATATTCTTTCGCTAAATTTTGTGCATCTTCAGCCATTTTTAATGGAGTGTAAATTTGAGGAATTTCATTAACAATATCTTTTGTAAAATGACAAGCTTTTGCTAAAACTTCTCCCCTTTGAAGTCCTATTAAAGCCTCTTCTTTGCTAAATTTTTTAGCATTTAACTCCTCTTTAGAAAGTAAAATACGCTCCAAAGCGCTAGGCTTTTTCTCGCTTTTATAGCGATTAAATTCATAATTTGCAAACCCAATGCCCTCCGCCATACAAGCAAAACTTCTTACTACGCAAGAGCCGACCACACTTTGACTTTTAATACTTTTAATATTAAGCTTTTCAAGGCTTTTAATCGCAGTAAAAAAAGCGAGTCTAATATCCTCATAATTTAAACTTTTAAGCTCGACAAAAATTCTTTTATTAGCACTATCTAAGCAAACCCCCTCACCCCTATAATTCATCAATTTAAAAAAATCTTTGTAATTATTTAATTGTTTTTGATTTTTCGCTTCGATAAAAATTAATTCAAAATCTGCTTTGATTGCATTTAAATTTTTTTCCACAAATTCTATTTTCATTTTTTTCTTTCCTTTTTCTTTAAAATTGCCTTTTCCATTTGTTTAAAACCAAAAAGTAAGAGAGATAAGAAACTTACAATAAGTAAGGCAGCCAAATACCAATGCTCCTTAGCCCATTTCAAAAAGCTTTGAATTAAATCACCAAAATACCATGCTAAAAGTATGGTTATCGCTGCCCATACCCAAGCACTAATGAGATTAATAAGAGCAAATTTTTTCGCACTATAACGCGTGATGCCTATACTCATAGGTATAATAGTGCGAAAACCATACATATAACGCTGGATAAAGATAATAGGCCAACCAAATTTTTGCAAAAGCAAATGTGCCACCGCGAATTTACGCCTTTGAGAATGGAGCTTTTTTTGAATATAGTTTTTATTATAACGCCCGATATAAAAATAAATTTGATCTCCCACAAAGCCACCAAGTCCTGCCACAAAAATAGCCAAAGCCACACTCATTTTTCCATCGTGTGCGGCAAGCCCCGCAAAGATAAGTCCTAGCTCTCCCTCTAAAATGCTCCAACAAAAAAGTATCGCATAACCCCAAGTCTCCACATGATCACTCCAAATACCAATAATGAATTCTTCTAAAGAAAAATCGTTTTTCATCAAACCATAAATCGCATAAGCAATTAAACAGAGCAAAGCAAGAAAAATAAAAAATTTTAACGATTTTTTCATTTCTCCTCCTAAAATTCCAAAACGCTATAAACAGGACAAAGAGCATTGAGCTTTTTCCAACCATTTAAATCTTTTAAATTAATCAAAAAGCAAGATTCCACACATATACCTCCAGCTTTTTGAATTAATTTATAAGAAGCCAAAGCCGTGCCTCCTGTGGCGATTAAATCATCTACTAGCAAAACTTTAGCTTTTTCCACACCTCTAAAAGCATCTTGATGAATTTCAATGGTATCGCTACCATATTCTAAATCGTAAGAGCAAGTAAAGGTTTTATAAGGGAGCTTGCCCGGCTTTCTAATCGGCACAAAAGGCAAATTGAGTTTTGCGCAAATCATAGAGGCAAAAATAAAACCCCTACTCTCTGTCCCAACAATAAAATCTAAATTCATATCCTTATATCTATCTTCTAAGTGCTTAAGTAAAAAGCTAAGTGCTTTTGTGTCATTAAGAAGTGTCGTAATGTCTCTAAATATAATCCCTTCTTTTGGAAAATTTGGGATAACTCTAATACTTTGAATAAGAAAATCTCTTTCTTTTTGACTAAGTTCTTTCATAGTAATGCCTCAATTTTTGCTTCTAGCTCTTTAATTCTTTGTCTTAATTTGTCATTCTCCAAACGATACTGCGAATTCCTCGTTCGAAGCGAAGTTAAATCAGCCTTAATTTTGTTAAGCTCCTCCGTTAAAATGTCAATATTTCCTAAACTTCTTTGAAGTTGAACTTGTAACTTTCTAATAACAATCTCTGTATCATCTAAGTTATTTTTAATAAAATCTTTAGAATTTTTTTCCTTGCTTAGTAAGGTTTTGTAATAAAATAACATCACAATGAGATAAATTGTCGCACAAATTAAAATCGTAAAAATAAACCATTGCGAAAACATCAATCTACCTCAATTTTTTGAATTCTTTTCATATGTCTTCCTTCATCAAAAGGTGTTTTGATAAAATTTTCAATCATATCCACAGCTAAATCAAACCCTACAAGACGCCCTCCAAAAGCCAAGACATTTGCATCATTATGCTTTCTGGCTAATCTCGCACTTAAACTCTCGCTACACAAAGCACATCTTATATTTTTGTGCCTATTTGCTGCTATGGAAATTCCTATGCCAGAACCACAAATTAAAATTCCAAAACTTTTTTCATCGATTTTACTAGTAAGCAAATGGGCAAAATCCGGATAGTCGCAACTTTTTTCATCGTTTGTCCCAAGATCGATAAAGGGAATTTGCACCTCTTTAAAAAAGGCACAAAGTTTAGTTTTAAGCTCATATCCCGCGTGATCACTTGCTATATAAAGGCGTTCTCTTAGCATTTACAAATCCAAAAATAAAATAACGCTCAAATTATAGCTTGTAAAAATTATCATTTTGCTAATAACTTGCAAAATTAAGCTTTATAATTTTTTACAAATTCGCCAAACCTCTCAAGCCCTTTAATAATATTTTCCTCACTTGTTGCGTAAGAAAGTCTTAAATAGCCATCCATTCCAAAACCTATACCAGGCACTACGGCGACTTTTTTTTCTTCTAGTAATTTTTGACAAAATTTCATAGAATCCTTTTCAAGTTTAGAAATATTAATGAAAAGATAAAAAGCTCCACTTGGTTTATAAACGCTGACATTTTCCATTTTACTTAATATTTCAAGGGCGACATTTCTGCGTCTTTCAAAAGCTTTTCTCATCATTTCTATATCCTCATCACACTCGCCAAGCAAGGCTGGGATAGCGGCATACTGCGAAATGGAGCAAATGTTTGAAGTGCTTTGTCCTTGCAGTTTTTTAACAGCTGGAACAAGACCTTTAATTTTACTTGCCATATAGCCAAAACGCCATCCCGGCATAGCTCCACACTTGCTTAAGCCATTAATTGTAACAGTGCGTTTCATCGCATCTTCACTCACACTGGCAAAAGCGTGGAATTTCACTCCATCATAAAGAAGCTTTTCATACATTTCATCGCTTAAAACGACAACTCTAGTTCCCTCCAAAACCTTAGCTAAAGCACTAAGCTCCTCTTTTGTATAAACGCAACCAACGGGATTTGAAGGAGTGTTTAAAATAAAAACCTTAGTTTTTTCACTCAAAGCATTTTTAAGCTCATCAGCTGTGATTTTAAAGCCGTTTTCTTCCTTAGTATCTACAAAAACGCACTTTCCACCTGCAAATTTGACCATTTCAGGATAACTCACCCAATAAGGGCTAGGGATAATCACCTCATCACCTTCATCAACAAGACATTCTAGGCATTGAAAAAGCGAATGTTTAGCACCGACATTTGTGATAATTTCACTTGTTTCATAGGATAAATCATTGTCCCTTTTAAGCTTTGTGGCTACGGCATTTAAAACATCTTTAATTCCTGCAACTGGCGTATATTTAGAACAACCATTTTCTATCGCTTTAATTGCTGCATTTTTGATAGTTTGTGGAGTGTCAAAGTCAGGCTCACCCGCAGAAAAAGAAAGCACATCTTCGCCCTTAGCCTTAAGCTCATTTGCAAGGGCTGTAATCGCCAAAGTAATGGACTCTTCTAAAACTTGAGATTTTTTACTTAACATCATTAATCCTTGAAAAAATTTGCATTATTATAGCTTAATTTTCTATCTTAATGACTATTTTAACTAAACCCCTCACAAATTTTCTCAAATTCTTGATAATATTTCCACGAAGCGATGATGTCAGGGCGTGTTTGTTTAATGTGGGTCAGTTCTTTATCTAAAAGAGTTTTAAATTTTAAAGCTAGGCTAGAAT